>CAVHJW010000143.1:0-2007 GCA_963636335.1 bacterium | reverse complement strand
GCAAAACGCATAAAAAGGTCGAGCCGCAAACTCGCCTTTACAATTATTGTAATAGGGGGGGGGGGGGGCGAGAGGGATACGGCGCATTGCGTCGTCTCTCATATCGCACATTCTAACTTGTCTGTTCATCAAATTAAAAAGTCTCCTCACCTTAGTTAAATGTCGTTCTCCTCAAAAAGATTCATGCGGACTTTACTTTTTTTACATCGTAATCGTCATCTAACATTCAAACGTAAGATATTATCGCACAAAGCAAAAGACGAGTCTACCACCCAAAAGAGACTTTGTTTTTACGTTTCGCGCCAAAACTTTACATTCCTTCCGCGCGCCCACATTTTGTTCTTTTTCACATCACTCTCCTGATTACACACAAGGGACAACAGTTCCCCTTTCGCCAATATATACGCAAAAGCTCATCGAAATCTGACGAAGGAAAATGAAGATTTCACGCGGCGACATGAAACGCCACGAAGAATGCCTTCAGCCTGAAGCCTTCAGACAGAAAGAGGAAGCGCCTCCAAGAAAGGACGCTGACAGATTAGCCGTTGAGGCGCGAGAGGACGTCGCAGATCGCCGCGTACGGATCGTCGGAGGCGCAGACGGCGCGGACAACCGCGACATTACGTGCACCCGCGCGGGCGAGTTCTGAGACGCGACTTAAGTCGATGCCGCCAATGCAGACGGCCGGGAACGGCACGAGGTTCACCATTTGAATCGCCGTCTCAACGCCGAGCGTCGGGTCGGGGATATCCTTTGTCGGCGTCGCCCAGACGGGACCAACGCCAATGTAGTCGGGCTTCTCAAGGATCGCCGCTTGCGCCTGCGCGAGATTGTGTGTTGAGAGCCCGACGATGCCGAGTGAGGGGAACTTCGCGCGCACCTCGGCGACGGACATGTCGTCTTGCCCGACGTGCACGCCGTCCGCCGCAACTTCGACCGCGATGGACGGGTCGTCGTTCACGATGAAGCGCGTCGCCGTGCCGCGCGTGACGGCGCGAACCTCATGCGCGACACGGACGATTTCTTCACGCGGCGCGTGCTTCATGCGGAGCTGCAGCATCTTCACGCCCGCCTTGACCGCCGCCTCCGCGCACTTGACGTAGCCGACGCGCGGATTGGTCATGACGAGATAGAAGCCGAAGTCCTCCATGAAGCACACCCCTTTCGCTTGCCAATTACTTTGCGAGGTCGGCCGCGACGATCTCCGCGATCTTGCGTCCGCTCTTAAGCATGCCACCGAAGATCGGGCCCATGCGGAAGCCGCCCTGGACGTTGTTCGCCGCCATGCCGGACGCGTAGAGCCCGGGGTAGAGGCGCTTCGTGTTCTGGACGGTCGTGCGCTCGCCGTCGGCCATCCACATCGGCTTCTCGCCGAGGATGCCGCCCGTCGGGGAGTCGACCTTGACGCCGGCCTTGTGGACGGCCTTGTTGATGATCTCGCTCGGATGGCCCGTGCCGTCGATGAGCGCGCGCGTCGTGACGACGAGCGGATCAACGTGCATCTCGAGGCGCGCGACCGGGTTCCAGTTGATGACGACGCCCGAGACGATGCCGTCGTGCATGACGATGTCCTCGACCTTCACCGTGTTGAAGATCACCGCGCCGGCCTTGCGCGCGCCGAAGATGAGGCCCGAGGCCATCTCGACGGAGTCGACCGTGTGGTAGTCCTTGTCATACGGAACGGTCGTGATGCCGAACTCGCGCAGGATCTCCGCCGCGTCGTTCTGCACCGTGACCTCGTTCATGAGCATGCCGCCGCCCCACGTGCCGCCGCCCGGCGCGAGCTTCGACTCGTACATCGCGACCTTGAAGCCCTTCTTCGCGAGGTCGTGCGCCGCGACGAGTCCGCTCGGGCCCGCGCCGACGATCGCGACGTCGATCGCGAGGTTCTGCTGGAGCTTTTCGAAATACCGACGCACGATGGCGCCGGAGATGACCTCTTCCATGACGGCAGTGTCTGCCATTTTCTTCTTTTCCTTTCCTACGCGGGCATTACCCCGTTCAGGT
>CAVHJW010000142.1:0-2020 GCA_963636335.1 bacterium | reverse complement strand
CATGATCACCGCGCAGGTCAAGAAGAACCCGAAGACCGTGCTCGGCCTCGCGACCGGCTCGACGCCCGTCCTCATGTACAACGAGATGGCCAAGGCCGTCAAGGCGAAGAAGGTCAGCTACAAGCAGGTCAAGAGCTGGAACCTCGACGAATACTACGGGCTCGCCGGCACGCACGACCAGAGCTACCGCTACTTCATGAACGAGAACCTCTTCAAGAAGATTGACATCCAGATTAAGAACACGCACGTCCTCAACGGCCTCGCCAAGGATCCGGTCAAGGAATGCGCCGCCTACGAGAAGCAGATCAAGGCTGCGGGTGGCATCGACCTGCAGGTGCTCGGCATCGGCTCTGACGGTCACATCGCGTTCAATGAGCCTGGCACCTCGCTCAAGAGCCGCACGTCGATCGTCTACCTCACGCCGTCCACCGTCAAGGACAACGCGCGCCTCTTCTTCAAGGGCGACATGGAGGCCGTTCCGAAGAGCGCCCTTTCCATGGGCGTTGGCACGATTTGCGAGGCGAAGAAGATTGTCCTTCTCGCGTTCGGCGCGAACAAGCAGGATGCCGTCAAGGGTTGCGTTGAAGGTCCGATGACTCAGTTCTGCACGGCCTCCGCCCTTCAGGCGCACAACGACTGCTGGATCTTCTGCGACGAAGCGGCCGCGAAGAAGCTCACGCTCAAGAAGTACTACCAGTGGCGCAGCGCCACGAAGCTCGGCCTCTAACAATGGACGAAGGCTTCACCAGTTTCGTGTGCGACAAGTGCCACACGGAGATTGAAGCGTCTCCTGACCTTATCGGTCAGGAGACGGAATGTCCCGCCTGCGGAGCCAAGCTCGTCATCCCCGACAATCGGGACGATGGCGTCAAACGCCATGGCATTGGTGATAACGATCCCGATGCCGCGCAGGCGCTCAAGAGCCGCACGATTCGCATTGAACTCGGCGACTTCTAAGCGATGAAAAGACGAAAGACACGGTCAACGAAGAAGCGGAATGCCTCGAGGCGCCTCGCGCTTTATCTCGGCATCGCGCTGACAATCTTTCTCATTATTGGTGGCGTGGCGGGTGAATGGTATGTCCACCACTCACGCTCGTGGCTTGAGCGCCACCACGAGAATTGGCCGCGCCTCGTCACCTATCCCCTTCTCTGGCTTGGTAACCCGCTCGGCGATTTCACGGATGCGCTCGGGCTCACGGGTCACGACACCGTCTACGAATACGACGAAGAGGCACCCTCCGGCTCCGTCACATTTGCGGGCGCGCCGACGCGCATCGCCCTTCCCGCGCCAAACGACATCCGCATCATTGACCGCGGCGAGTTCTTAATCGGTTGGTCCGACTCGTTGCGCCATCCCGTTTGGTGCGCCTACCACGTCACGCCCGAGAAGAAACATGAGGACGGCAAGCGACCGAGTTTCCTTATTGACCGCGCCGTTCCCAAGGCGCCGCGCCCGGAGGCCTATTCGAAGAGTGGCTACGATCGGGGGCACATGGTGCCGAACCATGCCATTATCTCACGCTATGGCGAAGAGGCGCGTCGCAAGACGTTCCTTATGTCTAACATTGCCCCACAAACGCCAGCACTCAACCGAGGCGTTTGGCGCGATATGGAGCATCGCATTGCCGATCTTTGGACGGCGCGCTACGGCGAGATTTGGGTCGTCGTTGGTGCCATCCCTTCTGAAACAGAGGAATGCCTTGCGCTTGATACGGTCGATATCCCCTCCGCCTACTTTCAGGTCATCCTTGCGCAAGAGGGTCTCGACATTCGTGCGCTCGCCGTCATCTTTCCGCAAGATGTCTCGTGGCATGCCTGGCCGACGCGTTATCTCATTTCAATTGATGAACTTGAAGAATTGACGGGGCTTGACTTCAATCCGGATCTTCCCTCTTTCATTCAAGATCCGCTTGAGGCCGAGTTGCCCTCGCGTCTTTGGCCTATTCGCCTCTCCGATATCTTAAAGCTCATCTTCTTGCGCTTCAGTTAAAGACCTCGGCGGTCTTAAGTTTCTTGAA
>CAVHJW010000141.1:554-2036 GCA_963636335.1 bacterium | reverse complement strand
GCAAGACCGAGGAGGTGCTGGGAGGTGTCGCATGAAGGAGGCGGGAAAGGCTTTTGCGGCGCGTCTTGACTGCATGCGTGCGGCGAAGAAGTCCCTGTCGCGTTTTCAGGTGATTGGTGATGTGGTGAAGCCGATTGCGCTTTATTTGCCGCAGTATCATTCAATACCTGAAAATGACAAGTGGTGGGGGAAAGGGTTTACGGAGTGGACGAATGTCAGGAAGGCGAAGTCTCTCTTCAAAGGGCATTATCAACCTCATGTGCCGCATAAGGACATCGGCTATTATGATCTTTCGGACGTGAACGTGATGCGGAAGCAGGCGGCGATGGCCAGAAAGTACGGCATCTACGGCTTTTGCTTCTACTATTACCATTTCGCCAATGGGAAACGACTCCTTGAAAAGCCGATAAACAACTATCTGGTTGCGCAGAACATCGACTTCCCATTCTGCTTCTGTTGGGCGAACGAGAACTGGACGCGCAGGTGGGATGGTGGCGTGAATGACGTCATCATGGCGCAGGACTATGCTCGCGAAAACATGATGACCTTGTTCCGCGATATGCTCGTCGCGTTCAAGGATCCGCGTTACATCAAGGTTGGAAAAGACAAGGACGTCCCAATCCTTATGGTGTATCGGCCGGAGATCATTCCGAACGTCAAGGCGATTGTCGCGGAATGGCGTCAGATGGCCAAGGCGGCAGGCTTCAGGGACGTCTACGTGATCGCGAGCCGGAACTTCGTGCGCGAGCTCTCCGATCCGCACGACTTTGGCATGGACGCCGCATATGACTTCTATGTGCCGGGCAAGACTTACGAGCCGCCTCCCGGCTGGGATGGGAGTGTGCCGCACAGAGAGGCATACGAAGCGATGATGAATGCGGCCTGGGACAATCTTGATGTGCCCTATCCGTGTTACAAGGGAGCGACTCCCGAGTGGGACAACACACCGCGCCGAGGCGTTGATGGCATCTTGCTGACAGGTGCGACGCCTGAGAAATTCAAGCGAAACCTGGAAGATGTCTGCATCCAGACGGTTGCGGACGACAGGCTTCGCGAAAACGGCTTTGTCTTCATCAATGCGTGGAACGAGTGGGGCGAGGGGGCACATCTGGAGCCTGACAAAAAGAACGGGTATGCGTATTTGAAAGTAGTTCGGAAGGTGATGAAGAGCCGCTTGCCGCGGGCGTGGACAATGTGGCGTTGGAAGATGGGGACTCTTTGCCTTTCATGGTCACGTCTTCAGGAAAAGCATAGCACACTTTATTACATACTGAAGATCGCAGGTTCGTTTATTCGGCTACATGCGCATGAGGCGATGTGCATTGGGTATCAGTTTTGGAAGGTGAAGAAGGCCGCGATTCAGAACGGCCAGGCAAGTGTGATGGCGCAAAAAGTCGTTGCCGGGTTGATACCTTTCATTGAAAAACTGAAGAGCAAGTGTTGGATTAATTCGCGACTGAATGTGATTAAGAGAGATACGGC
>CAVHJW010000141.1:0-479 GCA_963636335.1 bacterium | reverse complement strand
GGCGCAGAAGGATTACATGGCGGATTTGATGTACGATGTGAAGCGCTTTGACCGGAAGAGGTTTTTCTTCGATGTGCGGGATGAATACGTGAAGAGCGAGGACGTCCTGGCGCTGATTTCGAGTCCGGATATAAAGGTTGTGAGCTTTGATGTCTTTGATACGCTTTTGAGTTTGCCGTGTGTTTTCACGAGCGATGTCTTTTATTTGATTGCGAATCGGGTGAACGAGAAATATGGCATTGATTTTGTGAAGATTCGCGAAGCGGCTGAGGGAAAAGTCGGGAGTCGGCTTGAAAGGATTGACGAGGTTTATCGGCTGATCGAGATGGCGACGGGCCTTTCGGCTGAAGTCGTGAATGAGTTGAAGGCCATTGAACTTGGGGTGGTGTGCTCGTTGCTTTTCCCGCGAGAGATTGTTCGCGAGTATTATGAGGCGGCCGTTCGCGCGGGCAAGCGCATTATTGCGTTTTCTGACATGG
>CAVHJW010000140.1:0-2066 GCA_963636335.1 bacterium | reverse complement strand
AGCGAAAGCAATCGCGTCACATTCATTCGTGCGCGAAAGCAACCGTGCGCAGCAATCGGTTGATTTCGCGTGTTGTGATCCACGCATTCGCGGTCGATAATTTGGTATAATAGACTCCTTATGGCAGTAGATCGACTTGAAAGAATCAACTCGCTCCTCAAGCGCGTCATTGCGGAATCGATGTTCTCGGTTCTCCAAGGCGACAGTGTGGAGCCTGGACGCCTCACCGTCACACAGGTCGCGTGCGGCAAGGACCTTCGCGACGCGACCGTGCGCGTCTCCGTCTTCGGCGACGAAGCGATGAAGACGATTGCACTTCAGCACTTAAAGCACCACGCGCGTACCTTCCAATCAATTATCAATCGCGAAGTGCGGCTTAAGTTCACGCCTCGGCTGACCTTCCAATTGGATCGAAGCCTTGAGAAGGGCGATGAGGTGCTCGCGCTTCTCGACAAGATCGGCGCGGAGTCAAAGTAAGATGGCGAATCTGACGCAGCTTCGGATGCTCGAGGATCTAAACGGTGTCCTCCTCGTTGACAAGCCAGAGGGGATCTCGTTTTCAACGGTCGTCAAAACGGTGAAGCGAAACTTTAACCTCGTCAAGGTCGGTCATGGTGGCTCGCTCGACACGTGGGCGTCGGGCCTTCTCGTCCTGCTCATCAATGATGCGAACGCCTACGTTGATCGCGTGATGGGTGCGGACCGTTCCTACTTGGGTGCGCTTCGCCTCGGCGTCGCAACGTCGACAGGCGAGCGCTATGGGAACATTATCGGCGCGGAGGATGCCTCGGCGACGGTCGCATCGCTTCAGACGAAGATTGACGCCGTTCTCCCGCAGTTCAAGGGTGATGTCTTTCAGGAGGAGATGCGCTTTTGCTCTGTTCGGCGCGACAACGCGGCAGAATACGAGGTCGTTGACACGGGCGCGCACAAGCCCTTTCTTGCGCACGTGAGCAAGTGGACCCTTGCGCCCGATGCGAACGACCCGCGCGCGATGAGTTTCACGCTTCTCGGTTCCAAGGGGCTTCTTCCGCGCGTTCTCGTCAACGACTTTGGCGCGGCGCTCGGTTGCGGCGCAACGCTGACCGCGCTTCGTCGAACGACGATGGGGGCACTCGATGTGAAGGACGCCATCTCGTTTCAGAAACTGCTTGAAACGCCGATGCACGCATTTGCCGCGCATGTTCGGCCTGTCTCATTGATTCTCCCGAACCATGGCTGAGACGCTGGCAGTCGGGTTCTTCGACGGCGTCCATCGCGGCCATCAGGCGATTCTCGCGGGTGCCTCTCGCGTTCTCACGTTTCGCAACCACCCGCTTCACATTCTCGCGCCCGCGCGCGCGCCGCGCCTTTTGATGACGTTTGAGGCGCGCGAAAGGGCGCTTCGTGCGCGCGGCGCGCGCACGGTGACGGCGCTCAACTTTACGCGCGAGTTGGCTGCGATGTCGCCCGAGGCGTTTGCCCAGGCGTATCTGGCGGACGTGGTTGTTCGTTGCGGCGCGAACTGGCGCTTTGGCGCGGGCGGGCGGGGCGATGCATCGTTTCTGCGTGCGCACGGCTATGCGGTTGAGGTTGTGCCTGCCGTTGAGTATGCGGGTGCGGTGATCTCGTCAACGCGTATCCGCGCCGCCTTGGAGGCAGGTGAGGTTGGAGCGGCAAATGAAATGCTCGCGCGGCCATTCTCCTTTTCGGGTGTGCGCTTTCGCGGGAAGGGCGAAGGTTCGCGTCTTGGATTTCCAACAATCAACTTACGGCCGACGACTCTTTCTCTTCATCTTCCTTGCGGTGTCTATGCGGTCTCGGTCGCGGGCGTGCGCGCTGTCATGAATCTCGGTCACGCGCCGACTTTTGATGCGCGCGCCTGGCCGGAGGCGGTTGCTGAAATTCATGTCATTGATCCGCTCCCGCCCCATCTTGATGTGGAGGAAACACTTGTTATTGATGTGCGTGCGTTTCTCCGACCCGAGCGAAGGTTTGCCTCGCTTGATGACCTTCGTGCCGCCATCGCCGCCGATATTGCCAATATCAAGGCCGACAGCCGTTGATCGCCGCGCCGATTCGGACGG
>CAVHJW010000139.1:0-2086 GCA_963636335.1 bacterium | reverse complement strand
TCGCGAAGGTGAAGGATCTCACGGGCGACGCGCTGAAGGACGCCGTCACGCTGCTTTATGACTCGGCGCTGATCGCGGAGGGTTCGCCCGTCGCCGACGGCGCGGCATTTGCAAAGCGCCTCACGGCACTTATGCTAAAATAACCTCATACGTAGCCTCGTGCATAAAGCCCCAAGCCCTGTGCACGAGGCACGCTACCAACGGTAAGTAAGAGCGAGGTATCCGTTCAGGCCAGTCGCACGCTGGCCTGGATAGACCTCAAACGCTTGGTCAAAAAGGTCGGAGAGGCCGAGTGCGAGTTCAAGCCCCTCAATGCGCGGAATCTCAACAACCGTTTCAAGGCGCGAGATATTGCGAAGACGCGAGGAGCGGCGGATGGGGTTTTCTTTCCAGAGTTCGACGCCTTGGCGATAGGCGATGCGCCAGAAATCAAGAATCTGCCATGTTGCCTCAAGAGAGAAAGAGGCGATGGGATAGTCGAGCGCATAGCGTGAGGCGCAATAGTCGCTTGCCGTTTCTTTAAGGACGAACGCACCGCGCGGCGCAAGGGAAATGGTCTTGGTCGCCTTCCACGTCGCCTCGCCCGAAACGCCGAATGCGGTCACGGGCTTCAGCGCGGTTGCCTTCCAACTCGCCGTGGGGGATGATTTAATCCAATCAACGAGATCCTCGCTTCGCATAACGAACGCGCCAACGCGCGCGACGTTTTCCCACGTCCAATCGAGGTTGAGATTGCGTGTGCGCTGAAGCGGCAAATCGATTGTCCCCTTTGAGTCGGGGCTATCATAGGTGAGCTCGGTGTAGCTCGGCATGCGGAGTCCTTCGCGATAGGAAAGCGAAATTTTTTGCTCGTCCGAGAAAAAGTAGGTGATGCCGCCTGCGGGCGCGCATTGAGCCTCATCGGCGCTGAAGAATTCGCCTGCCGCGCCGAGTGCGAGTTCGACATCGCCGAGGCGTACGCCTGGGATCGCAGCGATGGCGCCGTGGAATCGGCGAAACGATTCATGCTTTGTCTTAGGGTTTCGTCCCGTGTAGTTGTTGTGATGCGTCGTCTCGTAAATCTCGGCATCCGCATCGCCACGCAAGTCAATAAAGGCCCAGTCTGTGAAATGCCGCCGCGTTGTGCCGTGGAGCGACACCTGATCGGCGCGGTGGGTGTTCTCGTAGAAATCGGGCTTGTCGCGGTAAAGCCAGTAGGCATCGCGTGCGCGCGACCAAAGGATGGAGACTTCACTCTTTTGGTCGGAGTCATCATCATATCGCCAAACGGCCGAGGCGAGGGTTGATTCATCTTCTTCCCACGCGGGATACTTCTCATTCGCGCCGTAGGCTCCCGTGCAACCGAAGTCGCGCCATTGCCACGAGACGAGCGCATCAAAGGTCCAGTTCTCCGCGCCGAAGCCGATGCGTGCGCCCGCTTGGGCGCGGCTCATGGGGTTTGATTCGTAGCCATCGATCTTGTCCGCACGCGCGGCCTCGGCGAACGCGCCAACGAAGGCAAAGCCCGTTTCGCCGATGTCGAATGTTTCTAGGTCGCTCGCACGCCCGAAGAGAAGCCCATGAAGTCCCACGCCGAGTGTGGCCTTGCCGCCGCGCGATGGACGGTCTTCAAGCGTGACAGCGAGCGATCCCGCGCTGTGGCCAGAGGAGGTGCGAAAGAGGTCAAGCCCCGTCAGCGGGCGCGGCGTCGTCATCCAGTCGGCGGGCGCGGGCAGGTCGGCGTTGAAATGCTCGGTTTGCGCATTGCGGACGGCCGCGCCGTTGAAGACGATGCCCGCCTCGGAGAATGCCGAGCCGTTGATGCTCAAGTCTTGGAGGGTGCCCGCCTCGCCTTGGCCGCGGACGGCGAGTGCGCTTGATGGTGTGAGTGCGAGAGCCGTCTCGTGGATGGTTGCGGGGTGGGGGCGGTTCGCCCAAATGACAACGCGCTCAAGGTTGGCGATGTCGTTCGTTGTCGCAAGTCCGATTTTGGCAAGGGCGAGAACGCACGCCCCGAGAAGTCTCTTTTTCATAGGCACACTATTATACCAAAATGGAAAAATTGCGATGTTGGGTGTAAGAAATCGGCGTTTCGTGGATTCTTACT
>CAVHJW010000138.1:0-2134 GCA_963636335.1 bacterium | reverse complement strand
GGGCTAAAAAAAAGCACCGCGCAAGCCGAAAGGAGTAGACTTGCGCGGCGCACCAACCAAAGCGCGATAACCAGTCGCGCAGATGTATTATACCAAAAAAACCTACACGTAGACGGCGGCGGACGGCCCGATGCGCCAATCACGTGATACACGTATGATCATCATACCATACAATCGGCATATACACGGGCGTAATTAGGGCTTGCAACCACGAGTATCCCGTCGCGCTACCCGTCGATGTCCACCCGTCAATATCTATCCCTGCCGCCGATATGATTTGTGAGACAAACGCCTCGCTAATTATATCTGTCGCGCACGAAAAGACACCGTCGCCCTTCTTCGTCATCTGCACCTTGCGCCCGACGATTTTCCTGCTTGAAATCGTGCTTGCGCCGACCTGCTTCTCTTGCACATCAACGATAAAGGCAATATATAATATCACGTTGACAGCGTGCTTTTGCGTAATCTCAAATAACGTATATCCCGGCGTCGCATACCCGATTGCTTGGCCATACTTCTCCGCAGTCTTCGACCGATAGCATTCACGGATCGCGCCAATTGTGGATAGCGATGGAGACAGAATATCTGGATATAGTTGGCGCACAGTCGCCGCCGGGCTGGCATAATAAGATGGGCAGCCATAACCAAGCCGATCTGCTTCTTGGAATCTGGTGAAATAATTCTCTACTTCTTCGAGTGTCAACACAATGCCATTCGTTGTGACCTTGCCTACGCCACCCTGATAAGGGTTGAAGTCTTTAGCCCATAAGTCAACGTGCGTTAGGTTTTCTTTGGCAAAATACTCTGCGTCCGCTCTCGCACCTTCTTTTAGATGCCCATCACCAACCTTGTTCTGAATGTCTTCCTCCTTAAAAAAACAAAGGTGAGGCCACCCATCGTATAACGTCCCAGAACCCCAGAGCCACCCCATCCATCCTATTGTGCCCCATACTTTATTCTTCTTCGCGTTCGCATTCGCGATCCGTTGTATCTGCCGCGAAAATGTGACAACACTCTCGTCTGTAGATGTAGACCAGTTCTCGCCTCGTTGACATCTATACATGCGATTCTTCCGTTGCAAGAGCCACTCTAGCAAGAAGCAAATGTCCTCTCCTCGCAAAATCCGTTTCCGCTCAACGCCAGTCGTCGCAGATACGCCCTCGCGCAACGGCATAACCTCGCCATCAATTATGATGCGATCCATATCGCCGTGCGGATGCTCGTCATCGATGTTATCACCGACGACATATTCATACTCTTCTGCTTTGATGACCATAATTTGATTAGACGTAATACACGTCAATTGCGATCGTGCCATCGTCCTTTGGCGTGAAGACGATATTTGTATCGTCGCCTTTGACGTAGGTTGCGCCTCCGCCGCTTGTTGAGAAGGTCTTTGTCAGGCGAACGATTGGATGGTCTTCATCGGCACGATCAACGGTGATAGCCCCGTCCGCACCGCCCTGCGCGTCGCCCTGCAAATTGCGGCAGAAGCGGACGAGCCAATTCCACGTGCGGACGAAGTTCGGGAAGTTCTTGCCGCAGAGCAGTTTTCCCGCCGTCAATTCTTGCGGTGTGAATGCGTTTGCCATTGTCATGCCTCCGTAGATGCGTAGACGCGGGCATTCTCGTCCGAAAAGAGAGTATCGTAATTTACGGCAGACGCAACGAGGAGCATCCGCATATCATCTTCATTCGTTGAGCAGGTGACCTCCCACATATCGCCCGCAACGTGTCTCATTGAGATATCTGCCATAACACGTTCGCCGCCCGCACGAGTATCCCACTGGCCATTCATGACGGTTGAATTCCAGTCGCTGATTTTGAACGACCGCTTGTATTTTTCAATGAGCAGATCACGCTGGGCTTCGGCCGCAGATTTAGTCAAGCCGACATATTTCACCGTCTCGCGCGCGTAGCGGTGAACCTCTTGCATCTTGTCATAACTGCCGCTCACGTTCGCGGATGTCCACGACCAAGAGCCACGCACAATCATGTGAGAATAGGTCACCGTAAGCATCTCATCAATGACGCGAGACGTAGATCCAGTTGTATTTATAAGGCTCATTCGTTTCCTTTCTCCGCGCTTGATTCGCACGGTGTGACGGTTGCCTTGACGCGCTTCGCGACTTCG
>CAVHJW010000137.1:0-2260 GCA_963636335.1 bacterium | reverse complement strand
TAGTCCTTCAGCGAGCCCTTGACGAGGTGGGTGCCGACGGGGAAGTTCGCGGCGATGGCGCTCCCGGCGCACAGCGCGGCGCAGACGACGGCCTGTGCGACCGTCGCCCCGATCAAGATCGAATTCTTTCTCATTTTATTCCTCTTACAAATATGGCGGCTTCAAGGCCCATCTCCCGTTGGCAATCCGAGAGCGTTTTCACGCCACCCGATGCACGCGCATCGCGTCAACGAGAATTGTAGGTCTCATTCACCATAACGAATGGTATTTTACCACATTCGATCGGATTCGTCAAAAGTATGGGCTCGTCAAGTTCGTTGAGCGAACGTGACGAACCCGCGTGAGGGGCGCGCTTCGCGAGGGGTGAGGGCTTCAGAGTTGAAGCGGTCTGCCGCGGTTGCCAAAGGAATCGAGCGGCGTGACGACAATCTTCGGCGCGAGGGGTTGCCCGTCCTCGCCCGTCGGTAGTGCATTGGCCTTCACGAGGAACTTCGTCGGCGCACCAGACATCGTGCGCGGCATATTGTATTTCGCGTCCCACGCGTGAAACACAATCGGTTTACCTTTCGCGTTTTGTAGCCCCGTTGCGATCTCAAAGCGAAACGAGCGCGTTGCCGCCGCACTCGCGGGCGGAATCGTGACGAGCCATCCGTTCTTCTCGCGCGTGACGGCGAGTTTCGCATCGGCGGCGAACTGCGGCGGACAGCTCGTCGCTCGGCGCACGCGAAAGGAGAACGGCTTCGCCTCCTTCGTGCCGAATGAAAGTGGCACCACCCAGTCGTCGCCAAGCGACTGATCGTGCAGGAAGTCGCGGCGCACGAACACGAGGCGGTCGTCGTAGACCTTCAGGAGCAGGCCCTGGCGCTGCTCCCATTGGTCGACCGCGCCGCCGTAGCGAAGCGAGGCCGTGCCGACGGACGTGAACGCGCCCTGCCAGATTGACCGCTCGTCCGTCAACGAGTCGTGCGAGTGACCCGAGAGCGCGACAGCGTTCGGAAACGCCGAGAGCGCGCGCGTCGCGTAGCCTTTGTCGGGTCTCCAGGCGTCTGAGCCGTAGACCGTGCCGCCCGGATGCGGATGTTGGATGTAAAAGAACGGCTTCGTGCGGTCAATCTTCGCCGCGTTGTCCTTGAACCATGTCTCAACGCCCGGAACGCCGCCCCAGTTGACCCAATGCGCGCCAACAAACTGATAACCCTTCACCGTCTTCATCCAAATGGGCGCATACTCCTCGTGAAAGACATCGCGCCAAGCTTTCGCACGGTCGCGGCAAATCCACTGCGCCTCAAACGATTTCCGTTCAGAGAAACGATCGCCGAACTTGTCGTAGTTCTGTCCCTCAATGTCATGATTACCATAGACAAAAAGTTGCTCAACGGGGCGTCCATCGCGCGTTGATCGACCGTCTGGGAACACGCGAAACCACGCAGCCCCGACGCATTCGAGCTGATTGACCATGCCATTATCGGCCATATCGCCGGCGAGGACAACGCCATCAACGCCTTGTTCGTCGAACCAACGAAGCGCATGCTCAAACGACGCCGTGTCGCCGAACTTCTTGAAGTCGCCGCGACCGACATCAACATGAATGTCGCTGATGACGCCGAGTGTCAGGTTCGCGCCCGCGCCCGAGAGAAGCCCCGTCGGCGCCCTCAACACGCATCCGCTAGCCGACAAGAACCCAAGCGAGAACATTCCGTCCAAGAAGGTTCGACGCGTCGTTTTTGAGTTATCAAAGGAGATCATGATGGTTCGTCCGTAAAGAAAAGACAATATGCGCATTATATGTCATGGGCGGCTTCCTTGTCAAGAAAGCCCCGCCGGGAGTGGCGTGAAAACTCGCAGATACTCATGGTGCGGCGCGATTGCTTCGCTGAACACGGAGGACGGAGGAACACGGAGGCCTTGGGAGATCGCTTCGCGGTGGGAAAGAATCTACATAAAGTCTCAACGTTAACCACGCGATCATCGTTAACCACGCGCATCGTCTACACGCTCTTCACGTTCTACACGGACAAGAGAAACTCCACGGACAGAAATAGCCATATAGAACATAAAGAACTTAGAGATTTAACACCGATGGCTGTCAAAATCGTGTCATTGTTGCTTTCGCTTAACACGGAGCACGGAGGAACACGGAGGTCTTGGGAGGTTGCTTCGCGTAAGGAAAGGACCTCTTGGGGACAGGCCCCGCCGACAGCCTCGTTGGCAACCACCGCATTTACGCAACCTCCCGCACACGCCGCGCCTCGTCCGCCCT
>CAVHJW010000136.1:0-2268 GCA_963636335.1 bacterium | reverse complement strand
CCTTGATCGTCTTCTTCGAGGACGCGGCCATCGCCTCGTCCAGATACTGCCACTTATCCACCGTCATTTCCTTTTCCTTTCAAGTACAACCGCCGTTCGGGCGGGAATATAAAGTTGAATCTGTTGAACAATCTCGTTATGATCTTGGCTAAAGACGGACTTCGGCTCATAGGTCTTTTTCGTCTCAATTCGCCCTTGCCCATCGAAGCGCGCCTCGTCCGTGTCCATGAGGTGTCGCCACGTCGTCGCGGGCGGCACGAGAATGCCGTAGCCCACGTAGCTCTCCGTCGGATGGAAGTTGAAAACGAAGAGGAGATTACCGCGCATAAAAGCGAGCACCTTATCGGGCTCATTTGCGACAAGCCGAATAGGGCGCGAGGACCCAATCGACGGACCCCCATGTTGCGCCCCCATCGTTGCAATCATTTCCTCATCAAAGTCACCCAACGCCTTGAAGTGGAGACTCTCGTCGTCGCGCAACGACCACTGGCGGCGGGCGTGCGAATAGTCCCAACCATTCTCCGCGCGCGGGAAGTCAATCCACTCGGGATGACCAAACTCATTGCCCATGAAGTTTAGGTACGCGCCCCCATTGAGCGCGAGCGTCGCAAGGCGCGCCATCTTATGGAGGGCAATTGCGCGGTCAATCTCCGCGCCGTGCTGATTTCGCGCCATCCCCCAATAGATCGCGGCGTCGGCCATCGTAAAGAAGAACGTCTTACCACCAACGAGTGCCTGATCGTGGCTCTCAACATAAGAGACGACCTTCTCTTCGGCGCGCTTATTGGTGAGCTCAAAGAAGATGCCGCCCATCGGCCAGTCATCATCGCGCGTCTTCTCAACGAGGCGGAACCAGAAATCGGGCTCGCCCATCGCCAGGCGATAGTCAAAACCGATACCGCAGTCGGTAACGGGCGCGGCGACACCCGGCATACCCGAGACATCCTCGGCAATTGTAATCGCCTTCGGCTTAACTTCGTGGATCACGCGGTTGGCGAGGTTCAAGTAGACCCACGCATCGTCATCAACCGAACCGTTGAAATATTTGTCGTAACTCGTGTAGGCTTCGCCGAGGCCGTGATCCCAAAAGAGCATGGAGGTGACGCCGTCAAAGCGATAACCGTCAAAACCATACTCCTCAAGCCAGAACTTGCAATTGGAAAGCAGGAAATGAATGACCTCGGTTTTTCCGTAGTCAAAGCAACGGCTCCCCCACGCCGAATGCCAACCCTTGAAACCCGCGTGGAAGTACTGATAATCGGTGCCATCAAAGCGCGAGAGTCCATCGCGTTCATTCGCGACGGCGTGCGAGTGGACGAGATCCATGATGACGCGAAGACCCATGCCGTGCGCCGTATCAACGAGCGACTTCAGATCGTCGGGCGTCCCAAAACGCGACGAGGCCGCAAAGAAACTTGAAACGTGGTAGCCAAAGCTGCCATAGTAGGGGTGCTCCATAACGGCCATAAGTTGCACCGTATCGTAGCCCGCTTTCTTGATTCGCGGCAACACCTTATCACGAAACTCGGCGTACGTGCCAACGCGCTTCTCCTCCGTCGCCATACCGACGTGCGACTCGTAGATGAGGGGCGACGTCAAAGCGCGTGAACGTTGAAGCGTGGACGCGTTCTTCCAAACGTATTTCTTCTTTGGATCCCAAACGCAGGCGGAGAAAAGTTTCGTCTTTTCGTCCTGCACGACGTAACGCGCGTAGGCGGGAATACGCTCACCGCGCCCGCCTTCCCAACGCATCTCAAGATGATACTTATCAAGGTGGTGAATGCGCGAAGCGGGGATGACGCGCTCCCATGTGTCCGTTCCAGGCAAGCGGAAGATCTCGAAGTCGGGATCAATCTTCCAACCGTTGAAGTCGCCGACGAGCCACATGGACGTCGCGTGCGGTGCCCACTCGCGAAAGACCCAATCGCCCTTCTTCGTGCGATGAAGCCCGAAGTAGTGGTGCGCGTTCGCCCAGTCTGAAAGGCGCTTTCCGCCTGTCAGCGCTTTCGCGCGGCGCATCGCGTTGGCCGCGCGCCCCGTAATCGCGTCACGGAACGGCGTCAGGTAGACATCGTCGAGTAAGTGCGTCATTTTTCTCTGTCCCTTCTTGGGCTTTCAACTAGTATACCACATTCACCCCATCCAAAGCGGAACAAAAGTTTAAACTTGCTCTGCTTTCGCGCACGATTGTTGTCGCGCGCGGTTGCTTTCGCTGAACACGGAGGACGGAGGAACACGGAGGCCTTGGGAGATCGCTCCGCGGTGGGA
>CAVHJW010000135.1:0-2274 GCA_963636335.1 bacterium | reverse complement strand
TCGGTCAGAAACCGATATGCGCAGCTTGCCCAACCGACTTGGCGCGAACCTCCTCCTCAAGTGCCGAGAGGCGATCATCGTTTCCGACATCGTCACCGAGATAGTAAAGTTCCTGGCGAACGGTTCTAAAATCGCCGGGTGTGAGATGCTCAACGGCATTGAGCCGCGCCTCCTCATCCGCCGTCAGCACCGCGTTAAAGAACCGCTTGAAGAATAACTGTTTGCCCTCGTCAGTCAAGTAATCAAGCTCAATCTTGAACGTGAAGCGGCGCGCCACTGCGGGGTCGAGCATTTTTGCGAAGTTCGTGGTGCCGACAAAGATGCCGCCAAAGTTCTCCATCTGCTGCAGAACTTCATTCACCATCGACTTCTCGTGCCCCTGCGAAAGGCTCTCGCGGTTGTCAAGGAACGTGTCCACCTCGTCAAAGAAGAGAATCGCTCGCCGCGCCTTCGCTTCGCGAAACGCCGCCGCAATGTTCTTCTCCGTCTCACCGACCCACTTTGACTTGAGGTCGCTCGCGCGCCGCACGCACAGGGGACAGCCGAGTTGTGAGGCGAGATACTTGACAAACTCCGTCTTGCCACTTCCAGGAACGCCCGTGAGAAGGATATTGAAGCGCGGCGCGTCACGATCATCCTTCATAATTTTGCTATTGAGAAATCGCCGCGCGGACGCAATGACCTTATCAAGAGGGATCCGACTTCTGATGTTGAGTGCATCGAGCGAATAATCCGCCGTCACCGCGGGCAAGGTCGGCTCTTTCGTTTCCTCGCCCGAAAGTTCGCAGTGTTGCGAGAGAAGCGTCTCCAACATCTTCTTGCGCGTCGCGCGCGGCGCCTCCAGAGCGGCGACATTCTCAAAGGCACGCGCGATAATTCCCGTGTTCACGCGGTAGCGATCAATGTAATGCACAATCTCGCTCTTTGTCAGCAGCGTAGGAACCCCCGCCTGACGCGCGGCATTCCGCCAGATGCCAACGCGCTGTTCCTTCGTCAACGACTTGAAACAGATTGAGTAGTCAAACCGACGGCGGTTTGAGGGGTCAAGCTCGTCCGCAGACGTGTTCGTGATCCAGATAATCGGCGTCGTGTTCTTCTCAAGGATGTCATTCAGAAGCCCCTTGTCGCCCGTCAAAGCGCTCGAGCTCCCAAACATCGCAAGAAGCCCCATATTCTGGCAGCGTAGAAGCGCGTCGGCTTCATCCACGATAATCATTGACGATTCAGAAGGCGTTTGCTCGTCGCAAATTTCAATGGCCGCATACCGCATCTCGGCGCTCGCGGCCGTGTAATCGCCGCTCCGATTCCGCGGCCGCTGAACAACTTGGTAGCACGTGCGGCCGACCTCCTTCGCGAGCGCGCGCGCAAAACTCGTCTTGCCTGTTCCAGGCGCGCCATAGAGGAGGATATTGAGCCCACGCGGGCGCGGCGAGGAAAGAAGTTGGCGGAGAATGGGCACATGACGCTTCGCAAGGTCGCCAAAGAACGACATCGGGAGCGTCTCGTCACTGTCCTTTCGATAATAGAGGCTCGTGAGCGCCTCTTCGCCATACCCCTCAAGAAAATAGATGAGTTGCCGACGGAGACTCGTGCGTTCGCGCTCAGCGATGATACCAAATCGGCAGAGGCGCGACGATTGGCCGAATATCTGACTTAACGTCGGCTTGGGGATGTTCGTGTAAAGATTCGTAAGCCCAATGAAGTTCGCAATCTGGCTATCGCAACGAGCGGTAGGCCTCAGACGATCCGTATTCAGAAGCCACATAAAGAGGACAACCTTGATCTCGTCCTCGTTGAGGCGAAACGTGTTCCGGACCTCCTCAATACGTTGGAGAATGGGGGCGTCGGCCGCCTCGTCGCGCATCGTGGCGATGAGGCCATCCGCATGATCGATGAGCCACTGGCGGAAACGCTCGTTCATTTTTGAGTTTCGCCAGATGGCGCGGCAATAGTCTTCGAGCAAGTCTTCTTCGTAGTCGGGCACGTTCGCCTTTTTGCGGCGCGATTTTGAACAAGGTGCCAACTGATTGCGAATCTCCGCAAGGGCCTCATCGTCGGAAAGCCTTTTCAGAAGCGGCGCGAACAGAGCCTCTTCGACATACCATCTCTTGTAGTTTTGAACGGAGCACTTAAAAAACTCAAGCACGAGCACGTCATCATATTTGCTATCACCAATCATCGTTTATCCTTTCCTTCTGCCAGCAACAAGCGCCGACATAAGTAAGAATCCACGAAACGCCGATTTCTTACACCCAACATCGCAATTTTTCCATT
>CAVHJW010000134.1:0-2294 GCA_963636335.1 bacterium | reverse complement strand
GTCTCGAAGCCGATCACGAAGACGCTCGCCGCGTGAGGTAGACGATGACGAGCGCGATGGCGAGACGAGATTGCGAGCGGATGCAAGCGGACGGCTTGCATCTCTCTTGCGATGACATCGTCCGTCTAAACGCGCTCGCTGTTAAAGCCCAAGCAACGGCGGATTGTGCGATCAACGTCCACGTCCGCCGAGCAGCATTTCTTCCGCGCAAGCATTGGTGGCAACGTCAGGTCATTGTGAGCGAACCAACGATCGCTCATTGGCTTTGGCTTGAGCGCGCAAACGACATCTTCGCCTTTGAGGATTCGCGTGCGCTCTACTGTGTTTACGGCTATGTGCTTTCGCGTGAGGCAGGTGACCTGCCGCGGATTACAGACGTTGCCAGGGTGAAGAGGGCTATTGCTAAATTCGCGCGCCGTCACTTGCTTTGGCTTACAGATCGCCAACTTTTCGGGGCGATTGATTATTGTCTCGTCGGCTCTGATTGGACGGCGGGAGAAAGCGCGTCAGAACCGAATGAGACGGATGAAAAGCCAAACACGCCTTCGCCGTCGCTTGCGATTCTCGCGGTCGGCAGGGCTTACGGGCTTGCGATTTCTACGGACGATTTAGGCGCGATGATGCCGAGCGAAGTGGAAGAGGCGATTTTGCTTGCGCAAATCAAAGCAGGACTTGTTGATCGTTCTGCGTCACGCGCTCGCGCGGTCGCCGCTTATGTTCGCGCGCGCGAAGAAATCCGAAATCGCGCGAAGGAGGATTTGACGGATGGCAAATAGCACGATTGATTTAACTCTGCGCACAAAAGCAGATGTGTCAGGTGTCAACGACGTGAAGAACGCCGTCAATGACGCGAATAAGCATCTCATTTCAATGGGCGAGAAAGCGCGTCAAGGCGCGAAAGACCTGAAGGGCGTAGATAATTCGGGGCAAGATGCCAGTCGTTCGCTTGCGGTGCTTTCAACGAGTTTGATGCTTGTTGGGTCAACGCTCGGCGGTGGGTTCGGCCGTTCGCTACAAACTGCCGCGACGAGGCTTTCGCAGTTTCGGTCGTTCGTTGACGCGGCGCGGACGCTCTGCCCGAAGTTTGGGACTGCGCTCGGCGGTGTAGGCAAGGCTTTTACTGCGATTAGTAGCGGAACTGTCGCGGCGGTCGCGGGCATTGCGGCGGTCGTTTCGGGGCTTGGCGTGTATCTCGCCAAATCAAGAGAAGCGGAGAGCGCGGCAAAGGCGCTCAAACGGACATATAATGAGGGCTACGCGGGGCATTCTTCCGTTCAGTCTCACGCAGGATATGGGCGGCGGCAAGAGAAGTATGCGAAAGAGGACGCTGAAGCGGCGAAGGTGGCTCAAGAAGAAGAAAAGGCCGAATTAGAACGGCAGAAGAAGATTGAGCAGGAGAAGCGCGAGGTCGCGTGGGAATCCGTCGTCTATGAGCGGAAACTCGCGAAGGCACGGGCGGCTAATAAGCGTCAAGAAGCAATTGAGCGTTTACGCCTTGATGAGGCCGAAGAACAAGACGAATATCGCAAACTCGTTGCGCGGCGTAAACTCGTTGAAGCGGAGGCGCAAGAGCGTGTCACGCAGGCGCAGAATGAGGTTGAAGGCAGTAAGTATGATGGTCTACTCGCGCAAGAAGAAGCGATGGGTAAACTCAAAAAGGCTCAATCAGATTTGAATGTCGCGCGGCAAGAGTCTGCGAACCTTCTTCGTGAGGCGAGTGAGCGTGCACGTGAGGAATATGAGGCTCGGCAGAAGGAGATTGAACTTGCCGCGAAGCGCGCGGAGAACGAGCGCAAGGCAAAAGAGGCGGCGAAGCAGCGCGAAGACACAACGAAGCAAATTCTCGCGCTTGAAAATCAAATCAATGCCGCGCGCGAAAAAGCAAAGCAATGGGATGATGCGGCTGGCCCCGCTCGCGATTCGTCGTTCGGTGATTGGGCACGCTCTGGGCGTGATTCGGAACGCGAGAAGAAGAACCAAGAGGCGAAACGTCAGCGGCGGATTGCGGGCGCACGCCGCGAATATGAGCGACTTGCGAAGATGAACCCGAAGGCGATTACAAAGGGCGATAGAGAGAAACTCGGCAAACTTCGCGAGTATTTGAGTTTTCAAGACGACCGCAATAACCCGTTTGCGAATGATGCGCAGAAACTTGAAGAAGAAAAGAAGAAACTTCAAGAGTCAATGGACAAGCATCTTGCGAATATTGATAGTGCGCTCGGCGGAAATCTGCAACTGTAAGGAAACCGAAAATGAGAATAGACCTCACACGCAACTTGAATGAAGATGTCGGC
>CAVHJW010000133.1:0-2321 GCA_963636335.1 bacterium | reverse complement strand
CGTCGCGGCGCGGCGGCACGTCATCCACCGGGGCAAAGTCGCGAAGGAGGAAGAGCCGCCCTTCTAGCCGCGCCCTTCCCGCCACCCCTTGAAAACGAAACAACCGCCCGGCGCGCAAGAACGGAGGTAAGTCCGCGAAACCGCGCCGGGCGGCTGAAGCATCTTATCAACGCTTCAATTCACGCGGGAAGGTGGTAGCACACCAACCAGCGACGAAATTAGTATACCACATTCGGTCGGCGAGCGCAAGTGGGCAAGGCAAAGAAAAACCCCAGCGGCAATCGCCGCCGGGGTGCGCCCTGTCCGCTTCGCCCTGTCTGTCACGCGCTCATGCTCGCCCAGACATAATCGCCGTGTTCGCGACGGAGGAGACGCAGGGCAGATCGCGCCGCCCTGATTGTCTCGCAATAGGCGACGAAATCACCGCACGTCACGCGCTCTCCGCCCTCGTCCCATGTGCCGATAACTTCATATCTGGCGTTATAGCCTTGACGCGGGTCGAGACTGCGAATCTCCCACTTGATAGCCGCCTTGCTTGTGTTCATTGTTTACCTTCTTTCTTGTTTGTGTTTCGTTTTTGTTTTGGGCGCGGACGTGCTACCGTCCGCTTCGCCCTTTTTACTTCTCGTTGTCCGTCTTGTCGGCCTTGTCAGGCGGCGGCGGCGGGTCTTCCTGCGCCCGCAGCCACACGCGGCGGCAATCGGTCGGCGTCCAGACGCTTGACTTACGCGCCGAAATGTGCGTGTTGCACCATTTGGCGATCGCGACGTATGACGCGCCGCCGTCTCGCATGGCGACGATTTGCCTGATAATGCGCTGACGCATGGGGTCGCGAACCATTCGCTTTGGGTCGGCCGGGTCTACCATCCAGCCGTATGGCAGGTGAGACGACATGATGCGCCCTGCTCGCATGTGCTCGCGCATGGCCGCCGAAGTCCTCGCGCCGATCATCTGGCGCTCATACTCCGCTATGGCCATCAGCATATGCCGCATCAAGTTTGCGGCGGGGTCATGCCCCGGCACGTCGCCATCTACTACGGCCAGCGACGCCCCGCGGGCCTCTACCGCCCGCTCGATCTGCAACGCAACAATCATATCACGCGCGAAGCGGTCGGCGCGATATGCAAGGATTGTATCACCCTGCCCGAGATCGGCTATCGCATCCTGTAAGACGCGCCCGCCGACGTCCACGCAACCAGATACCGCCCTGTCCGCGTAGACCGCCGCCACGTCCAGCCCGTGCGCCGCCGCATACTTGCGACAAATCGCCTCCTGGACTTCGCAGGACTCGCACTCCCCCGCGTTGCGGCGGGGGGAGAAGCGAGTATAGACCACGCAACGATTAGACATTAGCCGCCCTCCTGTCGCACTCCTCAACGAATTCGCGCACGAACCCATTGAGCCGTCCGTAGATCGTGCGCACGGCGAACGCCTGCGCGGCGTCGTCGGACTCCTCGAAGAGCGAGAGGACGGCATTGTTTAGAGCCGCGCACTCCTGACGAATCATTTGAGCCAGATACTTCTTCATGTTCATGATTTACCGCCCTTTCTGTTTCAGATTTCATTCGCATAGCCGCGCGCGCGAACGTCCGCCGGAACGTCGAACGCGTGAACTCGCTCGCACGAAACGACACCCGTCGCCCGCATGAGTTGGCCATCGTCGTTCCAGACGTGGCGGGGCCGTCCGTTCACGTCCTGTCGATCGCACTCGACAGAGCCGGACGGATCCAGCCACCCCCATAGCCTGATTAGCGCGTCTTTGGCCGAAAGCGCACGAACAAACCGAACGCCGTCACGGCGTTGAACTTTATACCACCTGAATTTCATGGTCTACCCCCTTCTGTTTAGATTTTACGGATCTTGCTAATGAGCGAAATGACAGGCCGCCCGGCCTCAGGTGTCCCGTAGACGTCGCAACGCGCCATCTCGCAATCGCCGCGCCACTTGTTGATTTGCACCCAACGGCGAAACGCGGCAACCAACCGCCGCTCGCGCCGCTGGTAGTTGTGCGCCGACAGATCACCAGAGTATGGCGTCAGCCCTGCGCCGCCATCTACGGCGACGCAACACATGGTATCATCGGCCTCTCGCCAGACGACAAGATCGAGCATGACGCTCTTTGGTGTCGGCCGCAAATCGCTATCAACGATCAAATAGCCGTGGTTGCGGAGATAGGCGGCGGCGCAATCAATGCGCCAGCCGCTGTTATTCGTGCGTGCGTTCATGTTCATTGTTTACCTACTTTCCTGTTTGTGTTTCGTTTTCGTGTTGTTGTGCGCCCGGACGTGCTACCGCCCGGGCGTGGGGGATGATTACATGGC
>CAVHJW010000132.1:0-2369 GCA_963636335.1 bacterium | reverse complement strand
AAGTCCATGAAGTGGTTGAGCGGAACGTTGTTGAGGCAGCCGAGCGCGGCGCCGAGGGCGAGTGCAATCGTCCAGATGATGGCTTGTTTGAATTTCATAAATGTGAATTATACCATAAAACCCCTTGTCATGGCGCAAGTGGCGAGCCTATGAAGAGAGGGCGGCCGATCTATCGATAGAGCAGATAAACGAGGCCAACCAACACGCGCTCGGCATACATGACCGTCGCGAGAATGGGATGGCGAAGAAGATGTCGCCACTGGCCTCGCTCAATGAAGACACCCAAAAAACGATAGAAAAGCCCAAACTGCCGGCGCGTCACCTCATCCTCGCCCCACTTCGCGCGATAGCGATCAATGGAGCGCGCGTAATACGCCTTCTTCGCAAGAAGCCGCTTCAAATCTTGCCGCGCCTCGTTGTGCAAAAGCGCGCCCTTCGTGATGGCCGTCTGAATGCCCGCCGCCTTGAGCCGACGGTCGAGATCCCAGTCTTCGCACGCAACGAGCGCCTCGTCGTATCCGCCGACTTGGTTTAGGACATCACGCGGAATAACACGTAGCGCATCAATGCACGTGCCATTATAAAATGAACGCTCAAAATTGCGCGCCTTCAAACGGAGCCCGCGCCCCACGCGCGTTTCAGGAACATAGAGAGCGAGACGATCGTTGAGAGAAAGAATCTCATCAATCGTCTCACGCAAGACAATCATATCGGCATCAACAAAGAGAACGCGCGCGGCCGTCGCCTCACGCCAACCGCGGTTTCGCTGGGCACAACGCTCTGGCCCTTGCTCAATGACGCGTGCACCCAGCGAGGAGGCGATCTTCGTTGTCTCATCGGTCGAGACGTTATCAATAACAAGAATCTCAACGCGATCACGCACCGCATCAAACGCGTGGATGCATGCGCCAATATTCGCCGCCTCATTTTTTGTCGGGATAACGACCGAAAGGCTCGGTCGCGCCGCGCCCCGACAAGACGGCGCGTCCGAGGCCTGAAAAGCCTCGAACGCGCCTTGCCGAATGTCCTTGTTTAGAGGCATTCGCGCCGTCTCATTTAGAGAGACTTGTGGCAGGTACGCTTAATGACATCGAGCTGCTGCTCGCGCGTCAGGTCGATGAACTTGACGGCATAGCCTGAAACACGAATCGTGAAGTTCGCGTACTCGGGCTTTTCAGGATGCTCCATCGCGTCAATGAGCTTCTCCGTGCCGAAGACGTTCACATTGAGGTGATGCGCGCCCTTATCAAAGTAGCCGTCCAAGATCGACACGAGCGTCTTCGCACGCTCCGCGTCGGTTGTGCCGAGCGCGGACGGGTGAATCGTCTGCGTGTTCGAGATGCCGTCAAGCGCGTACTCGTAGGGGAGCTTCGCAACCGAGTTGAGCGAGGCCAAGAGACCCTCCTTCTCTGCGCCGTAAGACGGGTTCGCGCCAGGCGAGAGCGGCTCGCCCGCGGGACGCCCGTCAGGCATCGCGCCCGTCGCCTTACCGTAGACGACGTTCGACGTAATCGTGAGAATCGAGGTCGTCGGCTCGGCATTGCGATACGTGTGGTGGCTCGCGACCTTCGCCATGAACTCCGTGAGGAGCCACTCGGCAATCTCGTCGGCGCGGTCATCGTCGTTTCCGTAGCGCGGGAAATCGCCTTCGACCTTGTAGTCAACGACGATGCCGTCCGCATCACGAACGGGCGTCACCTTCGCGTACTTAATCGCCGAGAGCGAATCGACCGCGTGCGAGAAGCCCGCAATGCCCGTCGCAAACGTGCGGCGCACGTTCGTGTCAATGAGCGCCATCTCGGCCGCCTCGTAATAGTAGCGGTCGTGCATATAATGAATGAGGTTCAGCGTGTGGACATAAAGCCCCGCCAGCCAGCCCATCATATCATCATAGCGCTTCATCACCTCATCATAATTGAGGACATCGCCCTTGACGCGCGGGAACTCCGGACCGACCTGCGCCTTCGTCTTCTCGTCCACGCCACCGTTGATGGCGTAGAGGAGGCACTTTGCGAGGTTGGCGCGCGCGCCGAAGAACTGCATTTCCTTGCCCGTTTGCGTCGCAGAAACGCAGCAGCAAATCGAGTAGTCATCGCCCCAGACGCGGCGCATGACGCAGTCGTTCTCATACTGAATGGAGCTCGTCGCAATCGAAACGCGCGCCGAGTAGTCGCGGAACGACTTTGGCAAACGGTGCGAGTAGAGAACCGTCATGTTCGGCTCCGGGCTCGGCCCCATCGTCTCAAGCGTGTGAAGAATGCGGTAGTCGTTCTTCGTGACCATTGAGCGCCCATCGCAACCGAGGCCGCCGATTGAGAGCGTCGCCCAGACGGGGTCGCCCGAGAAGAGCTCGTTGTAGCTCGGAATGC
>CAVHJW010000131.1:0-2429 GCA_963636335.1 bacterium | reverse complement strand
GCTGCCACTGGTCGAACGCCGCGCCGAGCGTCCCGCAGAGATACACGCGGTCGCCCTTTCGCGTCCAGACGCCGCGCGGGTCAATGGGCGCGGACAATGCCATTGAGGTTCCTCATAATGCGGACTGCGAGTTCACTCTTGTTCATCGTGTAGACGTGAACGTGCATGACGCCATTCGCGAAAAGATCAACAATTTGCTCCGTCGCGTACGCGACGCCGGCGTCCATCATCGCGATGGGGTCGTCGCCGAAGCGGTCGACGATTGCGCGAAAGCGCGGCGGCAGATGTGTACCCGAAAGGTCGCAGATGCGCTTAATCTGTTTACCGTTCGTGACAGGCATCACGCCCGCAATAACAGGCACCGTCACGCCCGCTGTACGCAGACGCGCGAGATAGTGAAAGAGGACGTTGTTGTCGAAGAACATCTGCGTTGTCAAAAAGTCGAGCCCCGCGTCGACCTTCTCCTTCAAGTGTGCGATGTCATCCGAAAGATGCGCGCATTCGGGGTGACCCTCCGGATAGCACGCGCCACCGAGGCAGAAGCCTTCATTCGCAAGAGCGCGAACAAGATCAACCGCGTGAGAAAAATCGGGGCTCCCCGGAAACTCGGTATCGGGCGGGCAGTCACCGCGCAAGCAAAGGATATTCTCTATCTTTGCGTCACGAAGACGCCTCACTTCATCCGTGACCTTCGCTTTGCTCGACGCGATACACGTCATGTGCGCAAGCGCTGTCACGCCACAGTCGTTCTGCACAAATGAGGCGACCTCGCACGTGTTCGCGCCCGTTGAGCCGCCCGCCGCGCCGTAGGTGACCGACATGAACGAGGGCTTGAGCGCGGCGATTTCGCGCACAACATTCTTCGTCTTCGCCATCGCCTCGCGCTCCCCTGCCGCATCCGTCGCCGCGCGACGCTTCGGCGGGAACACCTCAAATGAGACACTCGGCGCGGACCGCGCGACAATCTCTGAAATCTTCATTGAGCCCTCTCCTTTCACTGACATAGATTATACCAAAAAGTGATGAGATAGACGAAAGAGGCCGCGTCAAAAAGACGCGGCCTCTTTGAGCAAACGCTCGAAAAAGAGGTTACTTGACCTCGACTTCGGCGCCAGCCTTCTTGAGCTGCTCGGCGATCTTCTCCGCCTCGTCCTTCGCGACGGCTTCCTTGACCTTCTTCGGCGCGCCATCGACCATGTCCTTGGCGTCCTTGAGGCCGAGGCCCGTGATCGCGCGGATCTCCTTGATGACCGCGATCTTGTTCGCACCGGCGGCCTTCAGGATCACGTCGAACTCGGTCTTCTCTTCGGCCGCGGCAGCGCCAGCGCCCGGAGCGGCAACCGCGACAGCGGCGGCGGCGGAAACGCCCCACGCCTCTTCGAGCGCCTTCACGAGGTCATTGATTTCGAGAACCGTCTTGCCCGACAGCTCCTTGATGATTTCTTCATTCGTCATTTTCTTTGTTCCTTTTTTACTTACAACCCCCAGCGTTTTTCATCTGGAGGAAACTTTTTATTTCCCGTTACGAAGCAGGCGTTGCTTCCGGTGCCGGCGCGGCCTCGGCGGCCGCAGGGGCTTCGGCCGCAGGAGCGGCCTCGCCGCCCTTCTTGGCCTTTTCGGAGAGAACGCGTGCGAGGCGCGTCGCCGGCTCCTTGAGGAGCATGAGCAACGTCGCACGAAGCTCGTTCTTGCCCGGGACCTTCGAGAGAGCCTCGACCATCGCCGCGTCCACGATCTTGTTGTCGTAGTCCGCGCCCTTGACCGACGCCTTGCCCGCAGAATCCTTCACGAACTCCATGATGGCCTTCGCGACCGCCGTCGGCTCGCCGTGGCCCGTGACGACCGCGGAATTGCCGGTGAACATCGCGTTGACCTCATCGCTCCAACCCTTCTCCTTGGCAACCTTGCCGAGGAAGGAGTTCTTGACAACGAGGAGTCGGCTGTCGAGCGCGCGGAGCGCCTTGCGGAGCTTCGCAAACTGCGCGACCGTGACACCGCCGTGGTCAATGATGAAGCAGTAATCGGAGTCCTTCACGCGGGCGACAACTTCGCCCAGGATGGCAACCTTTTCAATACGCATCTTAAGTGACCTCCTTATTCGGCATCCGAGGTGATGACGACGGGGACGCCGACACCCATGGTGGACGCGACCGTCATGGACTTGATGAAGGTGCCCTTCACCTTGTCGGGCTTAGCCGCGTTCACGGCCGAGACAATCGCCTTGATGTTCTGAACGAGCTTGTCGGCATCGAACGAGCGCTTGCCCGCGACGACAGACATGTTGCCCGTCTTATCCATGCGGAAGTCAACCTTGCCGCCCTTCGCCTCCTTAACGGCCGTCGCCGTGTCATCCGTGACGGTGCCCGTCTTCGGATTCGGCATGAGGCCGCGCGGGCCGAGGATACGCGCGCACTTGCGCACTTCCTTCA
>CAVHJW010000130.1:0-2505 GCA_963636335.1 bacterium | reverse complement strand
CGCCTGCCCGCTTTCCTTCCGCACGGTCGCGGCAAACGACTATCGTGCGGCCTTGCTGCTGTTCTATGAGCAGAACAACCTTTCGGCGTTCAAGCGAATCTTCCTGGACCAGGTCGCCTTTGCCGTCCGTGAGTATTTCTGATTCCGCTATTTCTCCGACAACACCTGCGGCGGTGTGGCGTGTGATGCGTTTGACAGAACGCGTTGTTATCCGAGCCGGGTGCTGAACAAGTGGTTTGATGTTGTGGGGAATTTTATTCCGTTCCTTGCGCACGTCTGGAGCGCCTTGACGCATGGTGGCAATGTCTCCGGCTTGTCGCCAGAAGGCAATGCGCCCAGTCTCAATACCAACAAGGAGACATACCGAGTGCCTGGCTTTTAAGTGCTTCGTGTTCGACGCGCCAAGCATCAACACGGCTGAGCGCGCGTGGGCGTCACAAATAGTTTTGCACAAGAGGCGTTCAAGTTTTGATATAATAGAAGAAACAATTTTTCGTAACCACCAAAAAACAAGGAGTAAAGAAATGGCTCATAAGATTGCGGCAGACAAGTGCGTGTCGTGCGGTTCGTGCAAGGATACGTGCCCGGCGGAGGCGATCACCGAGGGTACGCCCTACGTGATTGACCCCAATAAGTGCGTTGATTGCGGCGCGTGCGCGGCGCAGTGCCCGGCGGAAGCGATTGCGCCTGAAGCGTGATTGAATTCCTTCAGGAGACGCTGCTCCTCCTGCCGTTCCTCTTCGTGACGTATCTCGTCCTGGAGGCGGTTGAGGCGCATGCGAATGGTGCGCTCGAGAGATTTCTCGAGCGCGCTTCTTCCATTGGTCCCGCGGCGGGTGCGCTTGCGGGGGCCGTGCCGCAGTGCGGCGTCTCAGCGGCGGCGGCCTCGTTTTACGCGGGCGGTGTCATCACGGTCGGAACGCTTTTGGCGGTCTTCCTTTCAACATCTGACGAGCTCGTACCCGTTCTCCTCTCGGAGCGTGCGCCACTTTCGCTTCTCTTAAAAATCGTCGGGATTAAAATTGTCTGCGCGCTGGGTGTCGGCTTTCTCGCAAATGGTGTTCTCGCGTTCATTCGCCATATTCGTCGGCCAACCGCCGTCCACGACCTTTGCGCGCACAGCCGTTGTGGCTGCCATGAACACAAGGGGATTCTCGTCCCTGCGCTCATTCACACCGCTGAAATCTTCGCGTTCATCGTTGTTATCTCGGGTGCGATTGAATTATGCCTGCATTTCTTCGGCGAAGACTCGCTTCTAAAACTTCGTCTCAACACGCCCGTTTTCGGTGAGTGCGTGGCGGGGGCGTTGGGGCTTGTCCCCAATTGTGCCGTCTCTGTTGCAAGTGCAAAACTTTATTTGACGGGCGCGATGAGCCCTGGCGCAATGATGGCCTCGTCGTTTACGGGGTCGGGGCTTGGCCTTCTTGTTCTTTTTCGGACGAATCGTAGCCTCAAAGAAAATCTCACCATTCTCGCCTCGGTCTATGTGCTTGGCGTTGTGCTCGGTCTCATTACGGGCCCGCTTCTGTAGATAAGCGTTGGGCTTTCGCGCGCAGAATGCCCAACATGCCTAGTTGACTTCACGCGGCGGAAAATGGTAAAATAAAGGGATATTTGTTTAAAACAAGGCAAAAGCAGATACATGGCGAAAGAAGAAGATCAGGCGATTGAGGTGACGGGAACGGTCACCAAGGTTCTGCCGGCGACGATGTATAAGGTTCAGCTTGAGAACGGGCACGAGGTGCTCGCGCACATCTCGGGCAAGATGCGCAAGTTCTTCATCAAGATCGCCATCGGCGACAAGGTGACGGTCGAGATCTCGCCGTACGACCTCGGCAAGGGCCGCATCACCTATCGCCACAAAACTTGATTTTGAGTTCAACTCTCAACTACCAACCACTCACCACCCACTAACAAGGAAAGAAAGAAAATGTCAGGTCACAGCCACTGGGCGACAATCAAGCGCGCGAAGGGCGCGGCGGATGCCAAGAAGGGAAAGATCTTCTCGAAGCTCGGCAAGGAAATCACCATCGTCGTGAAGGCGAAGGGCGGCAATCCGGACAACAACCCGACGCTCCGCACGCTCATCGCGAAGGCGAAGGCGGCGCAGATGCCGAACGACAACATCGACCGCGCCATCAAGAAAGGCACCGGCGAGCTCGAGTCCGCCGAAATGGTCGACGCCCAGTACGAGGGCATCAAGAACGGCACGGCAATCGTCGTGCGCGTCCTCACCGATAACAAGAACCGCGCCGCGGCCGAGGTCTCGAACGTCTTCAAGAAGAACGGCATCGAGCTCGCCAAGCCCGGCAGCGCGTCCCGCCTCTTCGACAAGCTCGGCCAGGTCATGATCCCGGCGGCGGACGGCGTGACGGAGGACAAGGTGATGGAAGTCGCGCTCGAGGCGGGCGCGGAGGATGTCGTGAGCGAAGACGGCGGCTTCACCGTGAAGTGCCAGCCGAACGACTTCATCGCGGTCAGCGACGCCATCAAGGCGGCCGGCAT
>CAVHJW010000129.1:0-2540 GCA_963636335.1 bacterium | reverse complement strand
AGAGTGGTCTCCCCGGATTCAGACGGCGTTTCACGTGCACCGTCCTAATTGGGATACCGGTAAGTTCGGTCGGGATTTCGGCTAAGGGGCTTTCACCCGCTGTGGCGCCTCTTTCCAGAGGCTTCGCCTATCCGTTCCGATACCATGTCCCGGTCCCGCAACCCCCAAGAGCAAGCTCTTAGGTTTGGGCTCTTGCGCTTTCGCTCGCCACTACTCACGCAATCTCGTTTGATTTCTCTTCCTGTAGGTACTGAGATGTTTCACTTCCCTACGTGTCGCCCTTGCGGACTATTTGATTCATCCGCAAGTAGTGGGAGATGAATCCCACTGGGTTGCCCCATTCGGAAATCGCGGGATCAAAGCTCGTTGTCAGCTCCCCCGCGCTTATCGCAGACTTCTGCGTCCTTCATCGCCTACCGATGCCAAGGCATCCGTCGTACGCCCGTATACGCTTAGCAAGAAACTTCTTTTCTCGTCAATCTCGTATATGAGTTGTAATTCTCTTTAATTTCCATTCTCTCAGTTTTCAAAGATCGGCGCTCCCCCTTGCGGGCGAACAGAGATATAGTATATCAAAAACCCCCTCACTTGCGCAAGGGGGTTTTTTAATTTTTTTATTGAGACGAATTTCTTCGTCAAAATCACGCGCTTCCGCGACGTTTTATCTTACTTCTTCGCCGTGAGCGCCGCGACACCCGGGAGGACCTTGCCTTCAAGGAACTCGAGGGACGCGCCGCCACCCGTGGAGACGTGGCTCATCTCAGCGGCCTTACCCGACTTCTTAACCGCAGAAACCGAGTCGCCGCCACCGATAATGGACGTGCCGCCGTTGGCCTTGACCGTCGCAACCGCATCGCAGACACCATACGTGCCCTTCGCCAGCGGCGCAAACTCAAAGCAACCCATCGGGCCGTTCCAGACGACCGTCTTCGCGCTCTTGACCGCCTCGGAGAAGAGGGCGACCGACTTCGGTCCAATGTCAAGGCCCATCCAGCCGTCCGGGATATCGCCTTCAACCGTCTTCATCTCGATGTCGGAGGCATCCTTCGTCTCAGGGAACTTGTTCGCGATGACGCTATCAATCGGCAGAAGGATCTTAATGCCCTTCGTCTCGGCCGCCTCGAGCATCTCCTTGCAGTAAGCGACCTGCTCGTCCTCGCAAAGCGAGTTGCCGATCTTGATGCCCTGCGCCTTCTTGAAGGTGTAGGCCATGCCGCCGCCGATGATGAGCGTGTCAACCTTGTTGAGGAGCGCCTTGACGACCGCGAGCTTGTCCGAGACCTTCGCGCCGCCGAGAATCGCGACGAACGGGCGAACCGGGTTCTCAACCGCATCACCGAGGAACTGGATTTCCTTCTCAAGAAGGAAGCCCGAGACCGCAGGCTGGATGTAGTCCGCAATGACGGCCGTCGAGGCGTGAGCGCGGTGCGCCGTGCCGAACGCGTCGTTGCAGTAGATCTCGCCGTAGGACGCGAGCTTCTTCGCCATCTCGATGCGCGAGGCCTTGAGCTCCGCCTTCTTCGTGGCATATTCCTCGTCCGTGAGATGGATGCCCTTCTTCTCGTCGTCCTTCTTCACCTTGCCGTCTTCAGCCTTGTAGAAGCGAGTGTTCTCGAGAAGCGCGACTTCGCCGGGCTTGAGGGCCTTGACGACGTCGTCGGCCGCCATGCAGTCGGGAACGAACTTGACCGCGATGCCAAGCTTCGCAGAGAGCGCCTCGGCGACGGGCTTCAGTGTGAACGCCGCGTTGTCCGGGTTCGCCGCCGCGCCGAGCTTGACGCCTTTCGGACGGCCGAGGTGGGACATGAGCACGAGGCTGCCGCCCTGCTCGAGGACGTACTTGATCGACGGAAGCGCCGCGACGATGCGGGTGTCGTCGGTAATTTTGCCACTGCCATCCTTGGCCATCGGCACATTGAAGTCGACGCGCATCACAACGCGCTTGCCCTTGAGGTCGACGTCACGGAGAGTCATTTTATCCATTTTCTTCTTCCTTAACTTTTGTTTTGTTTTTTGTTGATGTCGTACGTTTGTTAAAGCGAAACGGGCACCCGAATGCCTTACATCCGAATGCCCGCATCTATCACATTCCCGTGTTTCCTATACGTTTACTTGGCGATCTTATTGACCTTGAGCTGCGCGCGGGATTTCTTGCGATCCGCCGTGTTCTTCGTGATGATTCCGCGCTTCACGGCCTTGTCGAGACCGGAGACAAATTCCTTGAGCTTCTTTTCAGCGTCTTCCTTTGAGCCCGCCTCAGCAAGCTTGAAGAGCTTCTTATGTGCGTCGTGAAGTTTCGCCTTGCACGTCGCGTTGCGCTTGCGCGCCTTCTCGTTCTGACGATCGCGTTTTCTGGCGGCGCGGCCGCCCTTGACATTAGCCATTTCTTGTTTATCCTTGTTCTTGGGAATGTTCGCCTATTATTATACACTTTTCTGCCGCCAAAAATCAAGCGCGTTGCGACAAGAAACGCAACGCGTGAAACTCATCGTGATGCTTCGCACAGAAACAAGAAAGAGCTGCGAATTCTCAGGCGATTA
>CAVHJW010000128.1:0-2703 GCA_963636335.1 bacterium | reverse complement strand
CTGCCCGTCATCTCCGCAACCGACCCGACATTCTCAAACGCCGTCCTTAAGGTCAAACTTGACATTGACACGGAATCGGTCGCGGCGCTCAACGACCTCGCGAAGAACTTCGGCGGCTTTCCGCTTTCGGCGGGGGAGACGGCAACGACCGTCGGCGGGCTTCTCGCCGCGCTTTCGGCGGGACTCGTTGCGCTGAAGAAAAAGACCGCGACGATTGAAACGAAGGTGGACGGCGCGAACGCCGCGCTTGAGGAGGTGGCGTAAAATGGCAAGTCTCAAAGAGAATGTCCAGAAGGTCGTTGACGCGAACGCCGCGATTAAAGCCGCGCTTGAAGCGAAGGGCGTGGACGTGACGGGCTACTCGCGGCTTTCGCAAGCGGCCGCGCTCATCGCCACGATTTCGGGCGTCTCGGTTGAAGCGGCGACGGGATGGCTCTACACGGATGTCCCCGCGCCTTACGTGGAATATTAAACTCTCATCAAAGTAAAGGAATACTTGATTATGGCAACTCGCGTTTATCTTCCAACGAAGGAAAATCAAGACACGACTCTTGCGCAAGTCTCATCGCTCCAAGCGGATGTTGACGCGCTCAAAATTGGGCTCGGCACATCGCGCCTCGCGACGATCACCGTGCGCTTCAACTGGGCAGGGCAGACCTACGCGCTCCCGTCGGACGAGGCCACGAAAGCCGACCTCTTGAACGGCGCGAAAATCGTCTTTCGCGAGCAGGGCATTGATCATCCCTACGAGCGGCAGATGACTTCGCTGACAAACTTCGAAGCGACGTTCCAAGTTTTCGTGACGGACGGCGCGAAATCGGTCGCGTCTTTGGTCGGCGCGGTGCTTGGCAAGTCTGCGACGGGCGGTTATGCGGTCGCGGCAGATAACCTCACGCTTGAGGGCGGGGCATCATACATCGTCTACCTCAACTCTGCGAAGGTGACGGGGACGCTCGTTGAGGTCTTTCGTGCGCAGCCCTACTCGTCTAATCCGTCAAGCGCGACAGACGCGAAACTCAAGGCGGGCAATTCCTATCTCGGCACGCGCGTCACGACTGCCGATGGGACGGTCACCTACTTCGGGCATTGGACGAGCGACCGCTCAACGTGGGTTGATACGTCAATGACGAAGATTAGCCTCTGGGATTGCCCGACGGATGGCTCTGCGCCGACCGAGCGTGTCATCACGACGGCAAGCGATACGACGGGGTGGCCGACGATTGAGGAACGTCTCAAATGCATCGGCAATATCAAGGTCGGCACGCTCGCTTATACGAACGGCACGACGACTGTTGGCGACAACAAGATGGTGCGCTTTGATAAGGTTTATATGAAGACGACGCGGGAGACGCTGAATATGCCCGTTGCGAATGCCGATGGGACGCTCACCGATTCGCTCACCGATTGCGTTGTCAAGTGGTATTGCGACGAGGCGGCGGACGCAGATTATCATCTCCATTCGCTCTTTGAGAAGTATGCGCGAAACGCCGATGGCACTTACACGACAACCGAATGTGCGCACGGCTACATCGCGCGCTATCCGATTGGCAATATGGTGAATATGACGTTGGACGACGCGACGAAGTCCGTCCCACAATGGAAGTCGGGAACGGGCAACCAGTATGTGCCAGGGAATCGTCACGTCACGCTTTCGTACTGTCGCCTGCTGAACAAGTGTGACGCGACGCTGACCTTTGACGGCGAAGACCCGATTACGATTCCCGCGGATGAGACGAATCGCACGTGGGGCGTCGCGGGAACGGCGGAGATTTCGTTCGTCGCGAATATGGCGTATCTCTACTTCGGCGTGAACGTTCAAGGCGCGGCATCAACGAGCGACTATACGAGCAACATCTTTCCGGGGATTTGCACCTCGTCCGTTAGCACGACCACGAATGGCGCGAGCGACCACGTTCTTGCGGCAGGCAAGTTCTCGGGCGCGACAAACACGCGCTCGCCGCTCAATACGATTTCGTTCCTCGGCGTTGAGGACGGCCTCTGGTCGTCCACGGGTTGGTACTGGGAAGACGTGACGCTCGTCACGCGGCGCACAATCACGACAGACGCGAATGGCAAGGTCGTGTCAAACGTTGAGTCTACGGGTTGGCTCGTCGCGCAAGACGCGGCGGACGTTGCGCCTGGAGCGAGCAATTTGTCAAACGAGACGACAACGAACGAGGCGGCATCTTACGAGGGACAACTCAAGGCGGCGGGTTATCGCGAGGCGGCGTTCGCAGGTGGCACATCGTGGTATCGTGCGGGGCGCGATGAGACTGCGCCGCTTCGTGACGCGTTCCTGCCTGCCGCCGTGCAAGACCAGAGCAATATCAATACGGGCGCGTGCGACACGTTTTGGCGCGGCGGAACGCCGGGCAACTTCGGCAACTTCTCTGCGACGACGAATTATGCATCGGGCGACTACTGCTATTACAATTCGTGCCTCTATCGTTGCACATCTGCGCACACGGCGGGCGCGTGGGATGACGCGCATTTTGCTCTCGCAACGAGCGCGGCGGTGACGCGCCGCTCTTATTGGCTCGTCGCTCTTGGCGCCGGCCGCGGTAGCGGTTCGTCCCTCGGCTCGTTCTCCGTCGACGCGGGCTGCGGCCTCCCGAGCTCGCGCGGCGCCGACTGGCGCGCGCGTCCCTTCCTGCGGTCAGTTTTCTGACCGCGAGCGATGAGCGAGCGGGCAAAAGGTTTACA
>CAVHJW010000127.1:0-2767 GCA_963636335.1 bacterium | reverse complement strand
TTGAGTTCATTGGCGAGCTTCTGCGCCTCAGCCGCCGTGAAGTGACCCGTGATCTGGCCCGATGAACCAATTTCGCTCTGGATGACGGGCGCGGAGATGAGCTGATCATCAAGAACGATTGCGAGCTGACGACCGCGGTCGGTCGGGTTCTTCGGTCCATGCGCCTTGAAGTTGCGCGTGAGTGTCGCGAACTTGCGCCCGCCCTCGGCGTTGAGCTTGAAGCCAATTGAGAGCTGACCCGTCGTCGGGTCACGTTCAACGGCCGCCGAGACGAGGTCACCACCCGTCACCTTGGGGTCGGTTGTGCGCGCAACGAAGCTCGGGCGGTAGATGCCGCTCCCCTCTTTCTCAAGCATGAAGCTGTAACGCGCGTCGGGCGACTCAAACGCGGCGAGTCGCGCGGCGTAGCCCGGCGTCTTCGAGACGGTCGCCCAATTCTTCGGGTCGTTCGGATCGGTGATGCGTGCGTACCCATTGCCCGCCTTGCGGTAGCCCTCGGGCGCGGTCTCCTTCGAGAGGAGTTTAGCGACGAGTTGGTCGTTGCGCGGGTGGGTGAGGCGGAATTCAAGGTAGGCCGCATTCTGAAGCGAGGCCTTCGCCTCCTTGCGCGTCTTCTCGTCGGCACCTGGAAGTTGGACGAGGAGGCGATGACCCTTCATGCCCTGAATAACCGGCTCATTCGTCCCCATCGCGTCAACGCGGCGACGGATGACCGAAATGATGGTATCGTCACACCCCGTGCGATTCAGCATCTCGTCGATTTTGCGTTCGACGGCGCCCTCCTCGTTCGTGATGGCGGGGTTCTCCGCGATAAGCGACTCGGCGAGTTTCTCGCGGTCGATGCCGAGCGTGAAGGACGTGCCGCCCTTCAAGTCAAGGCCGAAGCGGAGCTTCTCGGAGAGTGGGTGGCAAACGTAGAAGGACACGACGGCAACGAGGCCGAGAACGAGCCACTTCCAAATATTATTGCGTGCGACAGAATCTTTTGACATGGTTTTCGTAAATCCTCTTAAGAGACTATTGAAAGATGATTATACCAAAACTCGCCCGCATTATCAACGGGCATGCGAAAAACAACAAGTAGAAGCCCCCGCACATTTTACAAAACGTGCGGGGACATATCACGGTCAGATAATGTGGAAGCAGAATCTCTTCCTCTTCCACATCTGGAGGTTGACCTCCTTTTCCTCTTACTCCTTCAGTCCCGTCGAGTGGATCTCCTGGGCGCTGATGACGACCTTGAAGAAAGCCTTGTCGCCGCTCTTGGTGACCGTGAACGAGACCTTGCCGTCGGCGCCCGCCTGGACGCTGTACGCCTGCGGCAGGTTCGCCGGGGTGTCGGTGCCCATGAGGAGCGTGTAGTAGAGACCTGGCGTCGCATTCTCAACCGCGACCGTCTGATCGCCGGCCGCCGCCGCGAACGTCTGGAGGTCGAGCGACTCGGCGATCGTCTCCGCCGCCGCCGCAAGCGTGTTCGTCGCGGCCTCGGTGAAGTCGACCGTCACCGTTGTGCCGTTCGCCACCGCCGAGAAGAGACCGACGTAATTGTTCAACGCATCGCCTTCGAGCTTCACCTCGCCCGGAACCGTGATATACGTCGCCTTGGCATTGTTGATCGTCGCAGCCGCGTCGGTCGCCGCCTTCTCGGACGCATAGTCCGTCTTCGCCGTGCCCGCCGCGATCGGATCAATCGATACCGGGCTCTTCTTCGTCTTGAGTTCGATCGTCTGGTCGGCCGTCATCGCGATGTTCGTAATCGAGACATCGCCCATGTCAAGCTCGTAGCCGTCCTTGCAGGTCACGGTCAGCGAGACGACCTCCTTGTCGTCCTTGTCATACTGCATCGCATACTCGCCAAGATCTGCCCTGATCGTGATGTTCGTCGAGTCGCCGGACTTCTCCGCCAGCGTGAACGACGAGACGTTGTCGTCCCACGTCACCGTCAGCTTCGCCCACTCAATCGCGACGATGGAATAGGTGTTGGCCGTGTCCGTCAACTTGAATTTGTAGTTGTACGTCGCCGTGTAGTCGTCACCTTCCTTCGTAGCGAGATACTCACTCGTCAGTTCCGCGGCATTCTCCGAGCCAACGAGCGAAATCGTCCCAGCCACGTTGATGTCGAACGGCGGATATTCTTCCTCGCTCTCGCCACCGACAAGCGCGACCGTGCCCGTCGTCGGGCCCTTGAACGTGCCGTTGTCGACGAAGATGGCAGCCATCGCGTCCTCGTTCGCCGCCTTCGCATAGACGCACATGGCACTCGTGCCCGCGACCTCGAACGTGCCGCCGTCCAACACCCGGACGACGCCATTGGCGATGTTCACCACGTGACCCGAGCCCTGGTTCACGAAGTTGCCGTCATTGAAGATGATGAATGCCAAGCCGTTCTCATCCGTCGAACCGACGTCGATGAGTGCCGCCGAGCCGTCCGTGCGCTTCCACGTGCCAGCGCCGCCGAACGTGACGCTCGCGCCAGCGATCGAGATGCCGGCGGATGCCTCGCCAACGTTAAACATCACCGCGTGGGTCATGTTCGTGAAATGGATTGTCTTGTCGTCCGTGCCAGTCGCCTTGATCTTGAGCGTCTCCGTGAGCGTGATGTCGCCGACGATCTCAATCGTCACGTCCGTCGCCGCGTTCGTCACCGCCGCGTCGATCGCCGCCTGAAGCGAGGTATACTCGGTCGTGCCGATCTTCGCCACCGTCGGCGCCGGCGTCGTGCCGGACGTGACGACCCAGTAGGCCTTGCCGTTGATCTCCGTCGTCG
>CAVHJW010000126.1:0-2781 GCA_963636335.1 bacterium | reverse complement strand
ATCGTTGCTATGTGATAACAATCGCGGGCAAGGGCGTTGCGACGACGAACGCAGACAGCACGGTCTCGTATGCAGGCGCACTCACGAATACGGGGGATGCGATAGGCGACGGTGCGCGGCAGTTGCGCAAACTGACGCTCTCGGACGATGCGACCATTACGGCGAAATCTGGAAAGGACTGGAGCATTCTCAATGCTGGTTACAGCGCCGCGACGCTTAATCTAGACGGTCATACGCTGACGAAGCAGGGGGCGGGCGAGTTTAAGATCTGCAACGTGAGCGGTTCGGCGGGCACACTCGTGATCGCCGAAGGTCGGTTTACGGTGATTAAAAAGCCTAGTTCACTTGGAGATGACACCATCAAGATTATGGCGGGTGCGGATATTTATTTAGGTGACACCCTAACGGTTTCGTCTCTTCAGTTCTATCCTGACAAGAAGAATGCCGCAGGTGTGAACCGTCTTGGAAAAGTGACGGTAGGCGAGATAAGAGTCTACACGACGGGCATTGAATTGACGGAAGAAGAGGCGGCTGACACGACGAAGAGTTACGCGCTCGTCACGGAGGGCAAGAATGATACAACGCCTATTATTAAGGACGGCTTTGCGAAGATTATCGGCGGCCGTTTCAAGCCGAGTTATGCCGCCAACAACATGTCGCTCACGGGACTGGTGCAGTTCCCCGAGAAGTTCCTTCATTACGACTTCAACGAGGAGACCGTTGATGCGAGCCAGACAGCGACCGACTCAAAGTACGAGACGGGCGCGTGGGGTGAGAAGGAGGGCGATGGACCCTTCATCGTGAATCGCGGTCGGACGGGCACTTCCGCGCATGTCTTCTACAATAGTTCCAGCGACTGCTGCGCGCCGTACTGGACGTCGCTTTCCTCAGGCTACGGCTTTCAGGAGGCGGGCGTTCTCACGGTGACGACGGTTGCGCGTGTCCCCGAGGCGGCAACGACTGAAAATGTTCCGCTCTGGGGTCTTGGCTCGACGAAGGAAAAACGCGCGGGCTTTGGCCTCGTCGCGATCAACAAGACAACGGTGGCCCTCGTCTCATGGGATAACGAGTCGCCGACGGAGGTCTGCCGCGTCACGGACATTCCAGATCTTTCGACCTCATTCCACTTCTTTGCGATCGTTTTGGACGGCACAAAGGCGACGCTCTATGTGGATAAACGCGACCCAGTCGAAGGTCATTATGCGATGCCCGCGCTTGCGGCGTACGGTCAGATGGGTGGGTTCCACGGCGATCGTATCAATACCTATCCAAAACCGAGCGCGACGGGCATCTATTTGGACGACTGGGCCATCTACGAGGCCGCGCTCTTCAAGAGCGAGATCAACGCGCTTCGCATGAAGTATGCCCCCACGCCGTTCATGCTCTTGGTTGAGTAAAGGCGAAAGCGAGGCAATTATGCAACGGCGCGATTTTCTCAAGTCCATGGTGGCGACGGGTGTCGCGCCGCTCTTGTTCGGCGGTTGCGCGAAGGCGTTTCTCGCCAACCGCAAAATCAACATCGGCGTGATTGGCTACGGGCGCATCGCGCATACGATGGATGTTCCGGGCGTTCAACAGTTCACCGCGCGCTGTGTCATCACGGCCGTCGCAGACCTTGACGCGAAGCGTGCGGCCTACGGCAAGAAGGTGATTGAGGAACGTTATGCGAAGAAGGGTATCACGCAGGTCGTTCGCACCTATGGCGACTACCGCGAGATGATCGCCGACGACTCGATTGACGCCGTTCTCCTTTGCATCCCCGACCACCAACACGCACTCGTCGCGACAAATTGTCTTCTCGCAGGTAAACACATTTACTTGCAGAAGCCTTTCGCACAGACGATTCAAGAGGGGCGCGTTATTGCGAATGTCGCGGCGATGAAGGGGCTTGTCGTGCAGGTCGGCGCGTGGCAGCGTTCACGCCCGCAATTTCGTCAGGTCGTGCAACTCGTGCGTAACGGGCGGCTCGGCAAGGTCGCGCGTGTTGAGGTCGGTATTGGGCTTGATAAGTCGGGCGGGTGTCGTACGCCCGAGAAGGTACCCGCGAACCTCAATTACGACGCTTGGCTGGGGCCGACGGATCCGACCGCGCCCTACAACTGGACGCGCGTTCACAATCAAGATTTGCGGCGCATTGGAGATCGGCCGGGCTGGATTCAACTTGCGCCTTACGGTTGGGGCATGATTACGAACTGGGGCGCGCACCATCTTGATATCACATCGTGGGGTCTCAATTGCAATCCGTCATCTGTGCGCGGCACGTGCGAATGGATGGACGAGTCGGGCACGAAACTTTGGAATGTCCACACGACATATGACCTCCACTACGATTGCGGTGGAACGGATGTTCATGTCTGTAACACGTTCCCGATGGGCGTTAAGTTCATCGGCGAGAATGGCGACTGGCTCTGGTGTACGCGCGGCGCGGTGCGGGTGACACCGAGTGATCCCATCCCGAAGATTGTCCCGGGCGCGCTGGGTCCGATTGGCGCGTCGAAGAAGAGCCTTCTCGCCCCGCTCACCCAGGTGACGGATGATGCGCTCGCGCATGGGCATGAGAAGTTTCTCACGGCGGACGATCATTTCGAGAATTGGCTTGAGGCGATTGCGCGTGAGGATCCGCTCTACACGGTCGCGACAGCCGAGGAGGCGCACCGCTCAACGTCGTTTTGCTCGCTCGGGCGCATGTGCATGGAGCTTGGGCGCGGCATTGCAGGCGGCGCGACGCTCGGTTGGGATGCGACGCGGGAAGTCACGGACAACGCGACGGCGAATGCGATG
>CAVHJW010000125.1:0-2924 GCA_963636335.1 bacterium | reverse complement strand
CCGCAGGAGATGAGCCGCTACGTCGAGCTCGGCAAGATCGACGCGGGCATCTGCGGTTACGACTGGATCTACGAGAACGGGAGCGACGTGCAGGAAATCTGCGAGCTCAACTACTCGAAGGCGACGTCGAACCCGGTGCGTTGGGTCATCGCGGTGCCGAACGACTCGAAGATCAAGACGGTGAAGGATCTCGAAGGTAAGCGCATTTCAACGGAGGCGATGGGCCTCGTCAAGCGCTACCTCAAGAAGCACGGCGTCAAGGCCGACGTCGAGTTCAGCTGGGGCGCGACGGAAGTGAAGGCGCCGGAGCTCGTGGACGCAATTGTCGATCTCACCGAGACGGGTTCGTCGCTCCGCGCGAACAACCTGCGCATCGTTGACACAATCCTCACGTCAACAACGCGCTTCATCGCGAACAAGGCGGCTTGGAAGAACAAGGCGAAGCGTGCGAAACTCGAGCAGCTCAAGATGCTGCTTGTTGGCGCGCTCGAGGCTCAGCGCCGCGTGCTCCTCAAGTGCAACGCGCCCGAGAAGACGCTCGCAAAGATCGTGAAGGCGATGCCGGCTCTGCACGCGCCGACCGTGAACAAACTGAATGGTGATGGCTGGTACGCCGTTGAATCCGTCGTTGAGGAGCGTCAGGTGCGCGACCTCATCCCCGCCTTGAAGGCTGCGGGCGCGACGGGCATCATTGAGTTGCCGCTCAACAAAATTATTTTCTAACTACCAACCTAACGAAGGAGAAAGAAAAATGGGTTCGATCAAGAAGAAACGCCGCAAAAAAATGTCGAAGCATAAATACGACAAGCGCATGAAGGCGCAGCGTCATAAAAACAAGTAAGCGAAGGGCCTGAACGCACGTTCAGGCCCTTTTTCACCCTTGAAATGTGCGGGTAATTTCGGTATCATAGTATCTAACATCCGTTTAGGAGAAAAAAACAATGGCATTCGCATTCCTTCAGAATATCGGTCCGTGGCAGCTCGCTATCTGTCTTGTCGTCGCGTTCGTCCTCTTCGGCGGCGCGAAGAAGATTCCTGAACTCGCGCGTTCGCTCGGCAAGGCGAAGAGCGAGTTTAAGAAGGGGCTTGCCGAGGGCGAAAAAGAGGCTGATGAGGACGAGAAGAAGGCGAAGCTCGCCGAGCCCCAGAAGGACGCCGTCTGACAGACCTTCTTAGAGAGCGGCTTAAAACCGTTCCATGCCGCCCCGGCTGCTATCTCATGCGAGATCGTCGGGGTGTCATCATTTACGTTGGCAAGGCTAAGAACTTGCGACGGCGCGTCCTTTCTTACTTTCGCGCCGGGGCGCGTCATCCGCCGAAGGTGCGCTCCATGGTCGAGACGGTCTACGACTTTGAGTTCATGACGGTGAAGAACGAGGCCGAAAGCCTCCTCACCGAGGCCGCGCTCATCAAGAAATATAAGCCGCGCTTTAATATTCTCATGCGCGATGACAAGCGCTATTTGTCTCTCCGCGCCGACCCGTCTGAGGCGTGGCCGCGCTTCGCGTGTTGCCGCCTCGTTCGCGACGATGGTGCACGCTATTTTGGGCCATTCCCCTCGGCTCCCGTTGTTCGCGCGGCAAAGGACTTCGTGGAGAAACGCTACGGCATTCGCGCGTGCGATGCGCTCGCGCCCGATGAAGCGACGCACCGCCATTGCCTCGCGCAAACAATCCGCCACTGTTCCGCGCCATGCTTGGGTCAGATTTCGCCCGAGGTGTATCGTGCGAATTTTGAGGAGGCGTGCGCGTTCCTTGAGGGGAAGCGCCCTGACGTGCTCGGTGAGGTTGAGGCGAAGATGAAGGCGGCATCCCAGAAGGGCGACTTTGAGTCGGCGGCGCGTTGGCGCGATACGCTCTTCGCGCTCAAGGAGATGACGAAGGCGCATTTCGTCCGCCGCGCGCCCCATTTGCGCGAGGAGGATGCGAAACGCGGCATCGCCGAGCTCGCCGAGGCGTTGAAACTGCCGCGTCTGCCGCGCATCATTGAGTGCGTGGATATCTCAAATCTCTTCGGCACAGACTCGGTCGCTTCGCTCGTCGTCGCGAAAGATGGCTTGCCCGACGGCCGCTACTACCGACACTTCAAGATTAAGACGGTCGAAGGCGCGGATGATCCGCGCTCAATGGCGGAGGTTGTTCGCCGCCGCTACGGGCCCGACTCAACGCTCGTTGCCACCTCACCGCGCGCCGACCTCTATGTCTGCGATGGTGGGCTGACGCAACTCCGCGCCGCACGTGCGGCATTCGCCGAGATTGGCGTTGTTGACATTCCGACGATTGGTCTCGCGAAACGTCAGGAGGAGGTCGTCTTGGACGATGGGCGCGCGAACGTTCTTCTGCCGCGCGATTCCGAGGCGCTTATGGTGCTGACGCGCCTTCGGGACGAGGCGCACCGTTTTGCAATCACCTATCATCGCCGTTTGCGTGAGCGCCATATTCGCGAGTCGATCTTAGACGAGGTGCCAGGTATTGGTGCGGCGAAGAAGGCGAAACTCTTGCGCACGTTCAAGTCGATCCGTGGCATCGCGCGTGCGGCGGTTCAAGATGTCGCGTCCGTCGCGGGTGTCAACGAGGCGACGGCAGAGGAGATCATCCGCCGAACAGGTTTTCTGTGGTAGTGGTAGTTGAAACAAGTCGGTTGTGTTTACGACCACGGAAAGCATGGAAAAACACGGAGATTGCGTTGAACGAGATTGACGAATGACAACACCATTGACAGAATGGCGAAAATTGGGGAATCCGCGTTGGGGAGTAATGCTTTTCGCTATAAACAGCGTAGTGGCATTGTCAATCTGGTTGTGGTATACTAAATGTCAAACCGTCAGAGGAGAGGGAAAAATGCGAACACGTGAAAGGGTTGCGACTGCGTTGCGTATTCTGGACGGGCGAACGGATTATTGCGCAACGATTTTTGGAGGTTGA
>CAVHJW010000124.1:0-2943 GCA_963636335.1 bacterium | reverse complement strand
GTCTCGAAGCCGATCACGAAGACGCTCGCCGCGTGAGGTAGACGATGACGAGCGCAATGTTCAGACGCGACTACGAAGCCCTTAAAGCGGAAGGCGTAGACCTTCTGCCCGAGGACATCGTGCGTCTGAACGCGCTCGCCGTCAAGGCTCACGTCTCGGCCGATTGCGCGCTCAACGTCCACGTCCAACGTGCGGCGTTTCTGCCGCGCATGGCGTGGTGGCGCACGCCCGTCGTCCTTCGCGAGCCGACGATGGCGCACGAACTTTGGCTTGAGCAGGTCGCGCGTTTCTTCGCGCTTGATTCTGTCCGCGCCACATACGCGCTCTACGCCTACGCGCTTTCGCGCGATGCGCGTCGCCTCGTTGACCCGTTCGCGCCGACGAAGGTTCAGAAGGCGGTTATCCGCTTCACGAAGCGCAACTTATCGCGCCTGACAGACCGCCAACTTTTCGGCGCGGTTGACTACTGCCTCACGGGCGGTGATTGGACAGCGGGCGAAGCCGCGAAAGGCAAGGCGGATGTGGACGAGGTTCGCGAACTGCCGTCACCCACGTTGGGGATGCTCGTTCTCGCGAGGGCGTATGGCATCAACGTGACGACGGACGATCTCGCGCGCCTTCTGCCGAGTGAGGTGGAAGAGGCGGTTTTGGCGGCGCAGATGAGATTTGGACTCGTTGATGCGCAGTCGTCGCGTGCGCGTCAAGTCGCCGCTTACGTTCGCGCACGCGAGGAAATTCGCGCGAGAGGAAAGACAGACGATGGCAAACACGATTGATATTTTACTGCGCACGAAAGCCGACAATGCGGGCATTGCCTCAACGCAAGCATCGCTCAAAAATCTTTCAACGTCCATTCAGCGTTCGGGCGGCATGGTTTCGCAGATGGCGGGCGCGCTCGGCTCGGCAACGGGCGCGGCTGGCGCGTTCGGCAAAGCCCTTTCAGCGATTGGCGCGCTCCTGACGGGTGGCGTGTGGGGCGCGGCGATTGCGCTCGTCTCAATGGCTCTTTCTAAACTCACCGACCTCTGGCAATCGTTCAAGGCAACGGCCGAAGATGCTCGTCTTGCCGCGCAGGGGATGAGCAAAGAGTTTATGACCCTTGAGTATCAGCATTCGCAGTATCAAAAGCGACTTGCGAAGTATGCGAAGGAATCAGCAGACCGCAAGGCGGCCGAGCAGAAGGCGCAAGCCGATGCGCTCGCGCGCTCAAAGGCTCTCGCGGCGGCCGAGAAGGAATATTACAACGTCTCAAAGAAGGTCGCCGAGGAAAAGATTCGCGCAGGTGAGGCGACGGCGAACGAAGCCGAGAAACTAAAAATCCAAATTCGCCTCATGGCGTTGAACGCAAAGTATGCGGTCGACGCGGCGAAGCGCAAAGTGGGTGAGACGGAAGAAGGCTCGGCCGAGAATTTCAACGCGCAGAAAGAACTTGAAGCGGCTCTCCTTGCGCAGAAGCGCATGAAAGAAGAAGCGAAGGCGATGGTGTCAAAGTATCGCGATCGCAAGTTTGACGAAGCCGAGGCGGCGCGGATGCGCGAAATGGAAGAAGAGCGGGCGTTCTTGAAACAAGAAGAGTCCGCCGACCGCGTCAAGCGGCTTCAAGAGTCGGCAGACCGCGTGAAGAAGACGAATGCCGAGGCTATTTTGAAGATAGAAGAGAAGATCGCGAGCGCGAAAGCCGAAGCCGCGCGATTGGAAGAGAACGCCGCGCGCGCGAGGGGCAAATCGTTCGGTGAGTGGCAAAAGGAAGAGCGCGAACGCGCGCGCGAGGGGCGCAATGACCGCTCGGCGTATCGCGCGAATCAGGTTGACCGTGAGATCGCGCGCATAATGGCCATCAATCCGCGCGCGCGAAGCGCGTATGACCAAAAGAAACTCGCCTCTCTCATGGAATGGCGCGCAGACCAAAATCCCGCGAATAATCCAGCCGCGAAAGAAGCCGAGAGACTTGAGACGGAGAAGCGGCGCATCATGGAAAGCCAAGAGAAGTATTTGGCCGACATTGCGGCCGCTGTCCAGAACGCAGGGCTTTGATAAAGGAAACCGAAAATGAGAATAGACCTCACACGCAACTTGAATGAAGATGTCGGCTACCCGATCGGGCCTGTTCGCGTCTTCACGTCGTCTCTTTTGGCGATTGATCTCTCTGGCATTCCGCGCGCGCGTCACGGCATCGCGATTGAGCGCGTAGAGGTCGCGGTCACGAACGCCGATGGCCTTTCGTTCAAGGCGGTCGCGAGCCGTCTGGGAAGCCTCTATTACGTGCGTTTCGCGGCGGCCGACTTCGCGAATTACGGCGAGGTGGAGAATGGCATCACGATTTCGCTCGTCTACGCGAACGAGGGCGTGGAGCAGATCGCGGCGGGGCAACTCATCATCGTGGCGGCGAATGCGAACGCGAAGCCGGGTGACCCGACGGCGAAGTATGTGACGAAGGGTGACGACCTCTACGTGCGCACGATCGTTAAGGACGGAATCCAGCACTATTGCAAGCAGACGATGACGTATGACGCGGAGATGGAAGCGTGGGGCGCGGATTGGACGGGCGATTATGTGCTTATTGACGGCGAATTTGTAGAGGCAAATCAGGAGGTGGCGGAATGAAGCGAGTTATCTTTTCGTTGGCGATTCTAGGCGCGGTCTGCGAGGCGTGGGCGGTCACGGCGACGAAGGAATACGTAGACCGCAAAGACGCGGCGAACGCGCTCTCCGCGACAAACCTCGTGGCGGTCGCGTCGAACGCGCTTTCGTCTGCGATTGCGCAGGAGAAGGCGGCGCGCGAGACGGCGGACACGGCGTTGGCAAAGGACACCAAGGCGAACGCAGATGCGATTTCGGCAGAGGCTTCGGCGCGGACTGCGGCGGACGCGACGCTGACGGCTTCGGTCGCGGCGGCGCAGAAGAAGGCGGACGACACCGCGACGGCGTTGACGGCGGAGACGA
>CAVHJW010000123.1:0-3055 GCA_963636335.1 bacterium | reverse complement strand
AGCACAGCGTCGCAGCCAAGCACGCCGCCATACCCGCAATCGTCTTCATCGTCATGGAAAAACCTCCTTCACGTCTACACATTATGCTTCCTATTATACAATGTTCGTGACCTCCTTGGCAAATGCCGACAGTCGCTCACATTGCGGTGCGATTACTTTGTTGACGGTCTTGCGCTTACTTTGCGAGGCGGATTTCAATCGGCACGAAGCGGTCGGGATTGTTGGCGCGGCGGCGAATCTTGTTCGCATACTCGTCGGAGTAGTAGCGATCCGTCTCCGTGCGATCACGGCGGCCGTTGTAGCGGCGAAGCGCGTTATACCAACCGTCAAAAAATCCGCTCGGGCGCTCCGCGGCAGGACGCGCCGACGATGAGAACCCCTTGCGCGAGAGATAACGAATTGCGGCGCGGATATTCGCCTCGGCCGTCCCCTCATTTCGCGCACGCGGCTTTTTAAGCCCGACGAGTTTCTTCTCATCCCCCCAATCGCCTGGCACATTGACTTGCAAAGGGTCGACCGCCCACGCCGCCTTTGAGCGCGCGCCATTGCCGCCCGACTCTTCGATCATCTGCGACTTGACAAGCGCAGGCGTCAGGTCAGGAATCTTCTCAGCCTGCGCCGCCGTGCCACCACACCCGAGCGCCTTATTTGCATTAAACTCCGCCGTCAATTTGACGATAAGCGCATCATGCCGCTGGTAGCGTGCGTCCTCAAATCCACGAAAGATGGGCACCGCCGCAACGTTCGAGAGTCGTTTCGGATTCGTCTTCTTCGCCTTCGTCTCCTCGGGGAACCACTTGGCAATCCACGCCTCAATCGCGACGACGGTTTTCATCTCCTCGTCCGTCACGAACCGACGATCAATTGAAAGTTCGCCCCAGTCATCAAAGATAAACTTGCCGAGCCCCGCCATCTCAACGACATGACGCTCGCCCTCACTTGGCGGCACCTCGGCAAGTCCCTTGCGTTTAAGCTCCGCCTCATGCGCCGCCTGCCGCTCGCTCGCACGATGAAAAATGCCGATCGCCTTAACAGCGTGCGGCAAGATCTCGGCAATCGCTTGAGGAAGCGGCGCGCGCGCGGGTTCTGCCGCCCGCCCCATGAGCGGAATGGCAAGAAACGCCGCGAGCGCGAGGATAAAGAGTCTCAATCTCAAATTACTGAACGAGAATCATGAAACCGTTCTTACGAACGAGGTAGAGACCGTCCGCACGTTTTTGGGCACGCCAACGCGTCGCGAGATCTGTGCCAACCGTGCATGTCGTTTCCGGCATCGTGTCCCAAGTCAGCACCTTCTGCTGAAGCCCCTTCACTGTTGTTGTGTCAAACTCATTCGCAATGATAATCTGACCTCTCTCGTTGATGACGCGAACCGCCTCTGGAAGTGCCTTACAAATGAAGATGTTCTTGTTGTCACGATCATCATCATTCGTATAGTTCTCACGTGAGCGGCCAAGATAAATCGTCGTCAGATCTCCACTATCTTGCTTTTTGATCGTCCCCTTAAACGTGCTTAAATCATTAAAGAAGAACCGGCTCCTCGGCGCGCCACTACTTGGCTTCGTCACAAGGAAGAGGCCATCGCCGATCACCTTCGCAAATTCAATTTGATCTTCCGAACAACCGTTCTCACACTTGTAGCCATACGCCTTGTCACCCGTTCCATTGACGAGTTCAATCGTCGGAACAATGGTCATTGGCGTCGTGCCGTCTTTACCGTTTGACTTAACGAAATAGCCACTGCAGCCCGTCAAACGGAGAATTGAGTTCGTGTTGCCGAGGAGGTTCGGGTTGAAATCATTCTTCGCCACATTCTCAAGCAAGAACGTTGCCTGCCACTTTTCCGCATTCTGCAAGAACGTCGTCACCGTGCTGCTTGTCGGCATTGACGTATACTTGATTGCGCCCTCGCCCTTAACAAGCCCCGTGAAAGACTGAATGAGGGCATGGAAGTTTGAGGGGCTCACAACCGCGCCCTGTTTGAGAACGACCGTGCCCGCGCCCGAGAAGTCTGTCATCGCCACCGTGCCGCCAAGCGTCAGCGTCTTGCCCTCACCAACCACCATCGCCTTTGCGTTCGTCAACGTTCCTGTCAACGTCACATCGGCTCCGATGGAGATAATCGCCGGCATCACATCACTTTGAGCCACCTCAATTGTGACATCATTCGTGATACTGACTGAGCTCGTTGTTGTTGGAAGATTATCATTCTCCCAGTTCGCCGCTGTTGCCCACTTATTATCGCTACCTTTCCCCGTCCACACACGCGATTGCGCCGCAAGCGTCAAGCCAGAGCCTTCAATCTCAATAGACCCATAGACAAAAGTCACATTCGTATGCCCCGCTTTAAGCGTCACCTTGTCGCTTGCGATTGTCACACCGTTTGCAAACTCTTCTGCGGTGACAGCAACCTTGATTGTGCCACTATCAGACTCCGTTGCCTTGCCCGCCATCGTGGACGGCACCGTCACCGTTCCGTTCGTCACAACAACCGAACCGTTCAGCGTATGGCTTGAAAGATCATACGTACCCTTTGTCACCTTCAGCGTCGCACCCGAAGCGAGATTGACCTTACCCGCAATGGCCGACTCACAATCAAAGACGAGCGTTCCCTCATTCACCTTGACGGTTCCATTGAGGGGTGACTGTGCCGCACTAAAGATAAGCGTGCCTTTGCCCGCCTTTGTGAGAAGAGACGTGATATTACCAGGCTTGCCGACCTGCGTAAGATTAACCGTGACGCCTTCGTCAACATTGATGGTCGCGCTGGCCTTTGAATAACGAACGGGTGCGTCAATGGTGATTTCTGTATCAGTTTCCGTCTCGCCTTTGTGCGCAAAGATGTTACTGTGAAGATCAACCGCGCCATACTGACTTTCGCCCGTTCCCGTAATCGTGGCGCCACCATAGAGATGCAAGCCGCCATAAAGGAATGTCCAGCGATAATTATTAAGCGCGAGCGTTCCGTAAACATGAAGCGCGAAGTCGGTATTATAATTCGGCACGTCAGTAGAAAGGGCGGTCAATGTCGCACCCTTCTCAACCTCCATCACGC
>CAVHJW010000122.1:0-3168 GCA_963636335.1 bacterium | reverse complement strand
TTGGCGGAGAGAGAGGGATTCGAACCCCCGATACCCTTGCGGGTATGCATGATTTCGAGTCATGTGCATTCAACCAGGCTCTGCCATCTCTCCTGCAGGGTGGCGAGAAAGGGGATCGAACCCTTGACCTTAGGCTTATGAGTCCTGCGCTCTACCAACTGAGCTATCTCGCCATTGCATTTGTGGGCAACGAGTAAAAAGTATATCAAATCTTTCTTTCTTCGTCAAGTGCACAGGCAAGGCGGCGGCGCCACTCAAAGTTCTCGGCGCGTGCGGCGCGGTCGGGCGAATGAAGATTCGCGAGAATCACGACGCCGCGCCCCGCCGACGGATCGACGGCGAGATACGTCCCCGTGTAGCCACTATGATTGACGGCTCGACGGCTCCACCCCATGGGATTCGTCCCGACAGCGCGATCAAAGCCGAATGTGCGCGAGACGCGTTCCTTCTCGTAGACCGTCTTGAAAAGCGTCTCGTAGCACGCCTTCGGGAAGGCGCGTTGGCGGGCGAGGTCATCCACATAAAGAAGCATCTCATCAAGCGACGAGAAGACCCCCGCGTTCCCAACAGGGCGCGTCACGCCATGCGCAATCTCATCGCCCTTCGTTCCGATCGGCCGCCACCCCTTCGTCCAGATGCGGACGGCGCGCGGATCATTCGGAATATTTTTCCACGTTGTCGTCCTCATCCCAAGCGGATCCCAAATAAGACGGCGCGCGAGTGAATCGAGATCAGTCCCTGCGACGCGCTCAAGAATCGCACCGAGCAAGATAAAGTTTGTGCAGCTATAGGCACACCGTGCCTTCGGCGGAAAGGCAGGACGCGTTGCGAGCAACGCACGAAAGAACGCCGCGTCATCCGCAAAGGGCCACACCTCGGACGAATAGACGCCCACGCGCGCAAGCCAAACATCCGTGAAGCCGGATGTATGCGAAGCGAGGTCGCGGATTGTGATAGGCGTTCCCTCCTTTGCGAGAATGTGATCAGAAAGATAGCGAACAAAAGGCGCGTCAAGGTCAAGCGCCCCATCACACGCAAGATAAGCGGCGAGATGCGCCGTGAAAACTTTGGAGAGACTGGCGAGTTCAAAGAGCGATGTCGTCGTAACAGGGACGGGAGCCTCGAGACCCGCACGCATATCACCGCGCGCATATCGCTTCGCCGCGCCACACGCACCACACGCGACACACGAAACGCGCCCTGACGCAATTTCGGCGCGGATCAAATCTTCTGCCGAAAAATGGGATTCACCTCCCTGAGCAAAAGGCGGGAGAAGCGTCGAGACGCCTGCGCCCACAATCCCTTCAAGAAACGTACGCCGCGTCGTCATGGCGCGGAAAGGATTTTGATAGCCTCGGCCGCGAGGACCATGCCAAATGCGCACGTGACGGGCATCAGCGAGCCTTTGACCCCATCCGCGCCCTGTTCGCGCGCACACTCGTCAGAGGCCACGCACCGAAAAGCGGGCTTCACACCCAGTCGCTTAAATTGCGTGCGCAGGGCGCGTGCGAGGCCGTCACCCGCGACCCGATCAAAGCGCATAATGGTGACGCGCGTGGGGTCAAGTCGCCGCGCCGCGCCCATGGACGAGAGAATCGGCACATGAAGGCGCGTCGCCTCTAAAATAAGCGAAGCCTTGCAGGAGACGGAGTCAATGGCATCAATGACAAGCGAGAAGTCGGCGAGCGGGCGCGGAAGCGAGGATGCGCTCTCGTAGCGGACGGGACAAGCTTCCACATCGCACGTAGGATTGATCTCGAGAAGCCGCGTGCGCATCGCCTCGACTTTGACGTGGCCGAGCGTCCGCGCCGTCGCGGGGCATTGGCGGTTCACGTTAGAAGGCGCGACGACATCGTCGTCCATGAGCGTGATGTGGCAAACGCCCGTGCGCACGAGGGCCTCGGCGCACCAACTGCCCACGCCACCCACGCCAACGACAAGAACGCGCGCCCGTTCAAGGCGCGCCATTCCCGCGCTTCCGAGAAGCGCCTGCGATCGTGAAAGATCGGTCAATTACTTCGTTGAGGTGCGGTCGTTGTACTCGCCCGTCTCCGTGTTGATGCGGATGACGTCGCCTTCGTTGATGAAGAGCGGAACGGCGCAGACGTAACCACCCTCAACCGTCGCCGGTTTCGTGACCTTGCCCGAGGCCGTATTGCCCTTGACGCCCGGTTCAACCTTGATGACCTTACGCTCAACGAGCTGCGGGAGATCGACGCCGATCACCTTATCGTTGAAGAAAAGCGCCTTCACTTCCATCTCGTCCATTAGGAAGTACTTCTTGTCACCCATGACATCGTAGGAGACGCGGATTTCCTCAAAGTTCTCATCCGTGAAAACGAAAGCCGAGCCGTCGTCATACGAATAGGTGACCGACATCTGGAGGAGCTCCGGCTTCTCAAACTTGTCGCCCGAACGATAGCTCTTCGTCTGGCCGCCGCCCGTCACCATGTTGCGCAGCTTGCAGTTGTAGATGGCCTGCCCCTTGCCCGGCTTCGAGAACGAGAATTCCGTGATTTCCCACGGCTCTGAGTCAATGAGAAGTTTCACGCCCTTGTGCAGTTCGCCGGCACCAATCACTTCGCCCATGTCTAACCCCTTTTCCTATAATTCGTTAAGTGTCGTATCAAAAGTATCTGTCAATTATACCAAATTCCTACTCGCAAATGCAAACTCACGCAACGATCCGTTAGGCGATGGGCTCGACAAGTTCAAACGAACAGGGGCCATCATTGAGAAGACGAACTTTCATATCCGCGCCGAAACGCCCCGTGCCAACACGTGCGTCACCGAGGCATGCGCGGAGGTCTTCGACAACGCGTTCGTAAAGCGGCTTCGCACGCTCGGGGCGCGCCGCGTTCGAAAAGCCGGGACGGCGTCCGTGCGCGGTGTCGGCGTAGAGCGTGAACTGCGAAACAACGATGATGGATCCACCGACATCCTCAATTGAGCGATTCATCTTGCCATTCTCGTCCTCAAAGATGCGCAGATGGACGATGCGCGCAGCAAGGTCGTCCGCATTCTTCTCGGTATCCGTATGCGTGATGCCGAGAAGAACGAGATAGCCCTTCTCAATCGCCGCGACATTCTCGCCGTCAATCGTGACGGACGCTTCTGTGACGCGCTGTATCCAAGCTTTCATATTCCGTTCTCTCCTTGCGCATAGTA
>CAVHJW010000121.1:0-3266 GCA_963636335.1 bacterium | reverse complement strand
GCTCGGTTGGGATGCGACGCGGGAAGTCACGGACAACGCGACGGCGAATGCGATGCTGACGCCGTTCGCTCGTGGCGAATACGACCTCCATGTCCCACTCGCGGCCGCGGGCCTTGACTACGAGAAGATGATTCGGCCGCTCGCCTGACCCTGTTGGCAATTTTTTAGGAACAAGATGAAAAAGATGACCCTCTTGGCCTCTCTCGTGGCGGCCGTTACACTCACGGTGACATCCTGCGCCTTTGCGGCATCAACGAAGTATGCTGTCATTGAGGACACGACAGGCCAGCGCGTTTGGAAGATGCCCTTTCATCTCGGCCTTGCGGGCTACACGGCGCATAAGATGAGCCTTGAAGAGACACTCTTGATGATGCAGTCTCTGGACCTTCATTATCTTTGTGTCAAGGACTTCCACCTCAAGTATACAGCGACGGACGCGGAAATCGCCACGTTCAAGGCGACGTGCGCGAAGTATGGCGTCACGCCCTATGCGCTCGGCCCGCTCTACACGAAGACGAATGAAGAGGTGCGCCACTATTTTGAGTTTGCGAAGCGTTTTGGCGCGAAGGTCATCGTGGGTGTGCCGTATGAGGTGGGCGACGCGAAGGACTCGTGGTCAAAGCGCAAGGGCTCGCGCAAGCAGCTCGAGTATATCGATAAACTCGTCAAGGAGTTTGATATCCGTTACGCCGTGCACAATCACGGGCCGAACGCGCCCGAAATGTATCCCGATGTCGCCTACGGTTGGGCGCTTATCAAAGACCTTGACCCGCGCATTGGCTTTTGCCTCGATGTCGGTTGGGAGTTTGGTTGCGACCACGACCCCGTGGAGACGATTCGCCAATACGGCGCGCGCATTTTTGATGTGCACCTTAAGAACTTCGCACTCAACGTGCCGGGCGCACAGAAGATTGGCAAGAATAGTTTCACGACCGTGCCGATGCCGCGTGGCGCGCTCAATTACGATGAGATCTTCAAGGCGTTCGCCGATGTCGGTTATTCGGGCGTTTGCGCGTTTGAGTACGAGCGCGACTTCAATAACAATCTCGGTGGGCTCGCGGAGTCCGTCGGCTACGCGCGTGGCGTGTGTGACACGTTGCACTTGAAGGCGAAGATGGCTCGTGTGCCCGATGGCGCGAACACGCTCACGGCGGCGGAGAAGGCGGACGGCTGGGAGCTTCTCTTCGACGGGAAAAACCTGCCGACGGACACATTTGTCGGCGTCAAGAATAACTTCAAGTCATTTCCTGCGAAGGGCTGGTTTGTGCAGGACGGCGCGCTCACAATGCGCCCCGTGAATGGCATTGCGAACGGCCAGTGGTTTCCTCTGCCGCCAGAAGACCAGAAGCTCGGTGGCGGCGGCGACATTGCGACAATCAAGAAGTTCCGCGACTTCGTGTTCACATTTGACTTTCGTCTCACCGAGGCGGCAAATTCGGGCGTCAAATATTTTCTGGATGAGCGGCAGAACCGTGGCACGTGCGAGGAATATCAAGTGCTCGACGAGGCGCATCCCGATGCGACGAAGGGCCAGGACGGCAATCGCCGTGTCGCCGCGCTTTACGACATCTTCCCCGCGAAGGGCGCGGATGCCGCGTTAAAGCCGCTCGGTCAGTGGAATAGCGGCAAGATCGTCGCCATGGGCACGAAGGTTGAGCACTGGCTCAATGGTGTCAAAGTTCTCGAATACGACCGCGCATCAAAGGCGTTCAAGGATGCCGTCAAGGCGTCAAAGTACGCAACGTGGGGACAGACCCCGAACGGCCAGCCACAGCCGTGGGGCGAGATTGCAGAAGGGCGTCTCCTGCTTCAGGATCACTCCGACTCAACTGTTTCTTATTGCAACCTCAAGGTGAAGGCTCTCTCGAAATGAATCGGCGCGGATTTATCGGCTCGCTCGCGGCACTCGGTGCCATCCAGATTCTTTCTCCCGGGTGTTTCTCGGCGAAGGGCTACAAGGTAAACGGCAAGGTGCGACTTGCGGCGATTGGCGCGGGGGCGCAGGCGTGGTACGATATTCAGCAGTTCGCGAAGAACGCGGATCTTTGTGAGATCGTCGCCTTGTGTGATACGGACATCGGTGCGCCGCATACGCTTGCCGCGCTGAAGAAATATCCGAACTTGCCGCGTTTTCAAGACTTCCGCACGATGTTTGACACGATGGCGGACGAGATTGACGCCGTGCTCGTCGGCACGCCAGACCACTCGCACTTCTGCGCGTGCATTCACGCGATGCGCCTCGGCAAGGCTGTCTATGTTGAAAAGCCGCTCGCGCACTCGTTTCGTGAATGCGAAGTGTTGAAGGCGGTCGCGGCCGAGACGGGTGTCGTCACGCAGATGGGCAATCAAGGTCATTCGGGCAATAACTTCTACCAGTATCGCGACTATGTGGCGAAGGGCATTCTCAAGGATGTCACGAAGGTCGTTGCGCACATGAACATGCAACGCCGCTGGCACAAGTGGGGTGGAAAGATTTCGTCTTATCCCAAGGCCGAGACGTTGCCAAAGACGCTTGACTGGAATGCTTGGGTGTCGTCCGCGCCGTATCACGACTTCTCGAAGGATCTTGCCTACGGTGAATGGCGTTGTTGGTACGACTACGGCAATGGATGTATGGGCGACTGGGGCGCGCATATCTTGGATGGTGTCCATCGCTTCACGCTTCACGGCGACTTGCCAAATGAGGTGAAGATCTCAAATGTGACGGGGTGGAACCCCTACGTCTTTCCGATTCAGGACACGCTCACGATGACCTTCGCGGCGGGGAATGGACACGGCGATATCTCGCTTGAATGGTACGAGGGTCTTGACAACCAGCCGAAATTGCCGGTGGGCTTTCGCTATGCGAACAACGCGGGGCTCTTCCCGGCCTCGACGGCGAACGACGGGCTTATTGATCCGCCATTGAAGCCCGGCAAGGAGATTTACCTCAAGGACGGCACAATCTGGCAGGGGCTTTCGCATTCGGCGACGCTTGTGCGCGTCGGCGCGCAGGATCAGCCTGTACCATCGTTTGAGAAGGCGACGTGCGACCACTGGCGCAACTTTCTTCTTGCCGTTCGTGGCGAGATGGAGGCGAAGAGTCCGTTTTCCGTCGCCGCGCCGCTCTCCGAGATCTTCTGCCTGGGTGTCGTTGCGCAGCGTCTCAATCGCGGCTTTCGCTTTGATCCCGCGACGCGCCGCGCCATCGGCGACGATGAGGCAAATCGCCTCCTCGACGGCCCCGCGCCCCGCCCGGGTTGGGAGCGCTATTACACGGTGTAGAA
>CAVHJW010000120.1:0-3358 GCA_963636335.1 bacterium | reverse complement strand
TCTAAGTTCTTTATGTTCTATATGGCTATTCTTGTCCGTGGAGTTTTTTATCCGTGTAGAACGTGAAGAGCGTGTAGACGATGCGCGTGGAGAATGTTGAGATCCAGATAAATCCCTTTTTGCCGCGAAGCGACCTCCCAAGCCTTCGTGTTCCTCCGTCCTCCGTGTTCAGCGAAAGCAACCATCTTCAAGGCAATCGTGTTCAGAACGAAAACGGAACGCGAATTTTCGTTCTGTGATGAGCGAACGATACCCACTTGACGGATGTGCGGGAATCGTGTACAATTGTTTTCATACAACTTTGCCATAGGGGAGTACTGTCCATGAAAAAAATGCTCATTGCGTGTGTTGCCGCTCTGTCCGCCGTTTGCGGTTTTGCAGAGGGAGGCGAGACGACTGGCGAGACAACGGGTACGACAACCGAGACCACGACGACCACGATTACGGCCGTTGGCGTGAACTTCTGCTGCACCAATGGCTCAGACACAGCAAAGGCACTCTTTGACTGCACATGGTCAAATGATGCGGCCTTCGCGGATCATGCCACGACGGCGGGGACGATTAAGCTCTTTGACAATAATTGCGCAACGTTGACATTCACGTGCCAAAACGCATGGCAACGCGCCGCGGAAACGACTTCTTTCTTGAAAGCCTATCTTGACGACCCTGGTTCTGGCGTTTCGATTACCTGCACGGGCATTCCGTTTGACTTTTACGATGTCGTTCTCTACTATGCGTCTGACAATGACACGTCTAAGTTTACTTCTCCGACAGTTAATGGCGTGCGGTGGACATACGATGCGAGCAACCCGTCAGTTGCGAAGAATGGGTCTAGCACTTGGGGTTCTTCAGCCTTTAACGAGGGCGCATGCAGCTACGGCGCGAACGTCCTTCGCATCGTCGGTCGCACGGGCGATTTAACAATCAATTCTGCTGCGGGTGGCGGACGCGGATCCATCGCGGCGATTCAGATTATTAAATCAACAACATCAACGATGACTGTTGGTGGCGAGAACGCGACGGCGAAGAATTGGTCTGAGACGAGCATTTGGACGGATGGTCAGGTTGGAACGAACGGTGCTATTAACGTCACGCTTCAGGGCGATGCGGAGGTGACGGTTGATACGAATGTCGTTTTGGGCACAATGTCGTCACCGAGCAATCATGTCCTGACGCTCAATACAAAAGACTCTGCGACGGCGGCAATTAGAGACGTTCGTATGAACGGTGGCTCATTGGTTCTCGCGAGCGAGGCCATTACTGTTGATCTCATTGATACGGTTATCACCAACACATTTAATGCGAAGTCATCACTCTTCTCGCGTGCAAATGGTAACGTCTATGTTGGTGGCGCGGGTTCGGATGCGTCGGCCGTTGCGATGACTGCGCAGGGCGGCGCGATTACGCTTTCAAGTAGCAATCAGACGGCGGAGGCTGAAAAGAAGACCTACTATGTGTCGGGCGACCCTTCGGGGACGCAGACAACGGTCGTCTTTGATGGGGTCACGGTTGATTACGGGGAGAACAGTTTGTGCGTCGGTCAGGCCGATTACATTCTTACCAACTCAACCGTCGTGACAAAGCAGATTAAACTTTCGGATGGTAAGGAGGGGCGCACGGCCACATTCACGATGAATGGCGCGTCGTCTGTGACGGTGAGTGGAGACACGAACGGCGATAACAACGGAAGTTCCATCATGTTTGGTCACTGGAACGGGCCTTCAACGTTCACGATGAACGACACTTCGACGTTCACGGCTTCGAACGCGCAGGTTTTGGTGGCCTTGACAGGCAATAACCACACAATGAACTTGAATGGTGGCGTTTTCACGGCGTTGGGCATCAAGGTTTCTTCTTCAATATGGACGGATGGTACATATAAACTCAATCTGAACGGCGGCAAGTTGGTTCTTGGTGACGTTGGTATCACAAGCTACTCAACGTCTCGCAAGATAACCGTTACGGCTACCAATGACTCGACAATTGAGGCAATGGCGGCGACGCTTCCGATTTCTCAGGCGATTGTTGTTGACGGAGAGAAGACCCTGAAGATCAACAAGGCTGAAGGCAATACAAATGAGACGGTTCTCTGCACACTCTCGGGCGCGATCTCGGGCGCGGGCACAATCTCCTTTGGCGAGGGCGTGAACGTGAACCTCAGCACGGCGCGTTGCGCGGCGAGTGATACGACGATTGCGGTGACGGAGACAACCAAGATCTCAGCAACGCTTGCTCGTGGCGGCGAGACATTCACGTTTAAGATTCCGAATTTCAAGCAGGAGAACTTCACACTTTACGATACAGATGGCGTGACAAAGATTGATGCGACCATCACTATTGAAGGTAATATTGTCACGATTCGTCAGGCGATTCCGCAGTTTACGGTGAGTACGGCAACGGCAGATTTCTCGACTGCTGATTGCTGGTCAACGGAAACGGCTCCGACCTCGGGCGACATCACAATCCAGAAGACGACGACGGAAGATGCGACAATCACGATTCCTTCGGCTTGCACATTCACGAACATCTATGTCTTTGGCTCGGGCAAGGTGACGTTCAAGTATGAAAGCGGCGCAACGCTCAATGCTGAGGGTGCGACGATTGCGCTCCAGTCGTCTGATTTGACGCTCGTTCTTGACGGCGTTGCGAACACGTCCTATGCGACGGGCTACATGAACGCGATTACGGGTTCGGGCAAGGTTGAGACATACGGCGATGTCACGATGACGAAGGAGTCATCGTTCATGGGCGGGCTTACGGTCAAGTCGGGCACGCTCTCAACTGCGCACCAGAGAGGCTTTGGCGGTGGCTCGGACGATACAAATGGTGGCACAATTACGGTTGAAGATGGCGCGACCGTTGATCTTGCGAAGACGGCGAACCGTTGCTATGTTTACGTTATCACGGGTAAGGGCGTTGCCACCACGAACGAGGATGGCACGGTCTCGTATGCAGGTGCAATGAAAAACACGGGTGATACGATTGGCCGTGGCAGCATGCAGACGCGCTCCATTACGCTTGCGGGTGATGCGCTCATTACTGTAAATGCCAATCATGAATGGGGTATTTTGAGAAATGGCTATGGACAGTCTTCGCTTAACCTCGCTGGACATACATTGACGAAGCAGGGTGGTGGCTCGTTCTTCCTTTGCAATGCGCAGAGTGCTGGTGTTTCGGGTACGATTGTTGTTGCGGAGGGTACGCTTGAAACAACATGCAATGGTCAATCGGTTGCCTATGCTTCATCGCTTTCCGGTGTGACGGTTAAGATGATGTCTGGAACAACGCTTAACTTGGATGTTGGGCTTACGGCCTCGCTCGTTCAGCTCTATCCGCAGACGGCAGGTGTCACGATTAA
>CAVHJW010000119.1:0-3398 GCA_963636335.1 bacterium | reverse complement strand
CGACGCAGACCGTGACGCCGAGCGACTTCGCGTAGTTGAGAATCGGCTGGAAGACGGTCTTGAACTTGCCGAGGTTCTTCTCGAAGCCGCGGTCGGTACGCCCCAAGACGTGATCATAGCCGACGAACGTGCCGCAGACGACGTCGTTCGCATCGCCACCGAGCATCGCCGCGATGCGGATGAGCTTCAAGATGTGGTTCTGATTCTTGATTTGGTTCGCCGGGTCACCGCCGATCAAGTTGTCGTAGGCACCGACGGAGATGCGCAGATTCTCGCGGTTGCAGATGTCGATGATCTCGCGAGCACGCGCCGGCGTGAAGTGGTCATAGTCGAGGTGCGTCGCGATGTGATCCGCGCGATCTGTGTCGCGGCGGAAGACGCAAAGCTCAAGACCCTGCGCGCCGACTTCCTTCGCGCGCTTCACGACGGCCTCGAAGTTAGGGTCGCTCGCAAACGCGCTCGTCATGAGCCAGATCGGGTTGTTGTTGGCCTTCGGCTTCGCGGCGTGCGCGAGCGCCTCCGAGGAAAGTCCGCCGACGGCCGCGAGCGCGGCCGCGCTCTTGAAGAAGTCTCGACGCGCGACGTTCATCAGAACTCCCAACCCTTGCGAATGTAAGGTCTCACGAGCGCGTTCGCATCGGCATTGTCAAATGTCTGCGTGGTCGCGTCCCACGCGAGTTTGCCCGCGACACGTTGCGCGACGCAGCCAACGAGAATGCCCTCCATCTGCGGAATGCAGTACTCAATATCCGAGAAGCAGCGCGAGTGCGTCTGCGCGTAGACGGGGCCAATGCCACGAATTGCGTTAAGGAACTCAATGTAGTGGCCTTCGGCAAAGCCCTTCATCTCGACCGTCGACTCGCCCGCCACCGCGACCGAACCTTCGCAGAATGGAATCTTGCGCGCGACGGCCTTCGCCGCCTCGTGCTTGAAGACGTCCACGAATTTCGCGTCGCCGTCAAGGGCGATTGCGCACTTTCCGCCGTAGTCATCCTGCATGAGCACCGCGCCCTTTGAGCCAATGATGTAGCAGCCCGTGTTCGGAATCTCGCCGTATGTCGCGAGGACCTTCGGCATGATGTCCGCGCTCGGCTTGGATGCGCTAATCGTCGGCTTTGACTCGTCATAGCCATCGTACCAGAAGAGCGTGACCGCGGGGAGCCTCACGCCCGGACGCGCCTTTGACTCGCGCGCCTTATAGGTGAGCTTCACGATTGATTTCGCAGGATACGCGATGTCGTTTTTCTCCTCAATCTTGACACACTCGGCGTCGGAGACACCCGCGAGTTCAAGACCGCGGAACGGCAAGTTCATCGTATGGCACGCCATGTCGCCGAACGCGCCCGCGCCGAAGTCGTGAAAGCCGCGCCACGTGAACGAATGGTAGACATTTTTACCAATCCCCCACGGATCATAAACTTTCGCATCGGCCGGATACTTGTCAAGGAACGGACGCATCTTCGCCGTCGCGATCCAGGCATCCCAGTTGAGTCCGGGACGAATCGCGTCGCCCTTCGCACCACGCGATGTGACATAGTTTGCGACGCCGTTGCCCTGCGGCCACACGGCGCGGTTCGTCCAAACGTGCACCTCCGTGACATCGCCGAGGATGCCGCTTTGGATAACTTCCGTGCAGCGGCGCATAGAGTTGAGCGACGAGCCCTGATTACCCATCTGAACGATGACACCATTCTCCTTCGCCGTGCGATTAAAGCGGTCAAGTTCCCAGAGCGTGCGAACGAGCGGCTTCTGCACGAAGACATGGATGCCCATTTGCATCGCACGAATCGCGACGGGCGCATGAACGTGGTCGGGCGTCGAGATCGTCATCGCCTCAATACCGAGGATACCCGCATCATCGAGGAGACGGCGGTAGTCGGTGTAGAATGGGACAGAGTCAATGTCAAAGGGAATGGCATCTCGCTTGATCGCCGCCGCCACCGCGTCACGCTGTGTGGCATCTGCGTCGCAGAGGGCGACAATCTCAACAAGGCCCGACTTGAGCATCGGCGTCCAGTCGCTGTAGCCCTTGCCCATAATGCCGACGGCGGCGAGCTTAATCTTCTGGCTCCCGAAGAGGCTCTTACAACCGCCGATTGCAAAAAGACCCACGCCGCCGAGGCCACGCAGGAAGTTGCGACGAGAAACATTGAATGACATTTTTAAATCGTCCTTTCTGAAAAGTAAGTTTTACAGGGCCGGGCGCAGAATCATATTTCGATAATCCGCGTCGGAGTGATCGCCCTGCAAATAAATGGGACCCGTCGCGTTGAGGTCGGCATCAATCGCGCCGCCCGTCACGCCCTCAAGTTTCGCGTTGTCGATAATCTTCACGCCGTTCAGATAAGTCGTAATGTGACCCTTGTAAATCGTGACGGAGACATGCTGCCACTCGCCCGGTTTCTTGTCGACCGTCTGGCTCGGCGCAACGCGTCCATAGTAGGCGGCCATGTTGTGCGCGTCAGGGCTCTTGCCATAACTGTCAACGACTTGGCACTCAAAGCGACCGCGTAGATACACGCCGGAGTTTGATTTCGCAGGCACGCGCACATCGTATTCAAGATTGAAATCAAAGAAGTCCGCGCGCGTCGTCTTGAGGTTCGCGCCGCCGCCCGCCCACGAGCCGTCCGCCTTGAGACCTAGTTTATTCGAGAGGACGCCATCCTTGAACGACCACCCGTTCTTCGCGTTCTTGTTCATGAGTTCCCAACCCGCGAGACCGTTCTTCAAGAGGTCAATTGGCGCGCCGAGTTTTGCATCCTCCGTGCGCACCTTGTCGCAGATTGGGGGATTGCGCCAGCCCTTGAACGGCAGCCAAGCGCCCTTGATTGCGCCTGTCTTCAAATCACACGGCGCGATGCGCGCGTAGAGGTCGTTGCCGACGACCTGCCCCTCGACGCGCTGTCCATACGAATGCGTGAACGAAAAGAAGTTGCCGCAGACCTTGAGATCCATGACCCATGTTGGCGAGCCCCAGCGCCAGAGGACAAACGCCCGCGGCGCGCCCTTCTCGTCACGTGAAAAAATGAGGCTACAAGCGTTCATGTCGCCATAGGGCAATGTCGCGCTCCAGTTGCCCATCACGGGATCGGAAGGACACACAACGGGCATCGCACACGGCGTCTTCGCACGGCCGCACGGGCCCTCGGCCTTGTCGCAGACACATCCCACGAGAGACATAACCGCGAGAATGGAAACGAGTCTTTTCATTTTGATTTTCCTTTCTTGGTTCTATCTTGCCATTATACCATAAAAGAATTAATACAGGAAACTTCGCAAAAGCGAAAAGAGCCTGCAAAAGAGCCTGATCCAACGACGATGCGTGAGGCGGTAAATTGCAGACGCAAACGCAAGTTGGTCTTTCCCTGCGGGGCTACGAGGCATTCCCTGCGGGGCTA
>CAVHJW010000118.1:0-3402 GCA_963636335.1 bacterium | reverse complement strand
ATTGCTGTGTCAGAAGTTGTTCACGTGGGGCATCTTATCGGTGATAAGGATGAAATCGGAGACGCGCTTTCTGTTTCGTATGCCCCACAGGAAGGTGCGAGTGTTGAGATTGGGATCAACGGCGAGACGGTCGTGAGCACCTCTGAGGAGGGTGTTTATGACTGGCACCCAACGCTGAACGGGCTCAACACGCTCGCCTACAAGAGCGGCGACGTTGTCTTCTCGGCCCAGTATGAGGCGGCGCTACAGACCCTTCAGGTCGGTGACCTCGCCGTCACGCCGCTACCGCCCTGGGGGCTTGTGATTGATTATTCGCTCAACGGGGCGACGGCTGATGATGCAACGAATCGATATCTGGAGATTACGCTTGTCGCAGGTGGCATTACGAACGTTGCCCAGACGCTTGTCGGCGACCTCCCCTGTGAAAATGGCTTGCATCGCGTTTACTGGAATATGGCTCAAGACGGAATCTCCTTTAATGAGGCGGTGGCTGGCGTTCTCAAGGTGGCGTATCGCTGCGAGCCGAGACTCGGTGCTCGTTATTGCGTCATTGATTTGTCGGGTGGTGAGTCTGCGACGCAGTATGACGTCTCATATTGCGACGACGAGCCAGTGGGTGGTTTTAATGTGGATGAGTACAAGACAACAAAGCTCGTTCTAAAGCGCGTCGAGGCGGGTTCGTTTGTCATGGGCGAGGACACGGAGAACGAGTCGCATCGCGTCATGTTGACAAGACCGTTCTATCTGGGGCTTTTTGAGATGACGCAGAAGCAGTGGGAGCTTGTGACGGGTTCGAATCCGTGTTCTTCTTCGTCGAATGGTAGGGGGGATGCTTACCCCATCCATTATGTTTCATACAACATGATTCGCGGGTCATTAGAGGGTGCGAAATGGCCTACGACGAATGCGGTTGACGCGACATCGTTTCTCGGTCGGCTGCGCGCAAAGACAGGGCTCTTCTTTGATCTTCCAACGGGTGCGCAATGGGAATACGTCTGCCGCGCGGGGGCGATGGTTCTGTTCTTTGATGGATATTCCGACTACATATGGTATAACGATAATTCGTCATCAAGCGCGCATGTTGTCGGCACGAAGAAGCCGAACGATTGGGGATTCTATGACATGCGGGGGAACGAATGGGAATGGTGTCTTGACTGGTCTGGAGACCTTTCGTATGGGATTGATCCCAAGGGTTCATCCTCGGGCTCGAGTCGGATTATGTGCGGTGGAAGTTGGGGCTCCTGGGCTAACTACACCGTTCCCTACTATCGCCAAACGCTTTCCTCTTCAAATGCGGGCAACGGAGACAGCTTTCGTCTTGCCTTGTCACTTCCGATTGCCATCGACGAGCGGATGGGACTGACGGATGTTTCCGCGTCTCTTAATATTGAGGCGGAATGCGTCATTTTGCCGACCGCGAGTTGGTCGAATGGCGAGATTGAATGTGGCTACGTGCCGACGGACGGCCAAAGCGCTTTTGTGCGTGTCAATGACGAGACGCTCGTGATTTCGCTTCGTGAAGGTCGTTTCGTCTGGCATGCACCGACGGCGGGTGTCTACACGGTTTCGCATATGGTCGGGAACGATGTTGTGTCGGCATCGTATGTCGTCACAAATGGGTATGCGAAGGTTGAGACAAAGCCGAATCCACCGATGGAGATTGTTGAGGGGATCGCCGTCTCGCCGTCGGAAGTTGAGATTGCGGCGAAAGGGGGCAGATTTGTTATCGCAATCACGGGCAACGGTGAGGCGTGGACGGCGGAGACCTCGGATGACTGGCTAACCTTAAATAACACAAGTGGGACGGCGACAGGTAAGAAGGTCGTTTGCACGGTTGGCGAGAACGGTGCGGCGGAATCGCGTGTTGGCTACATCTATGTCGCGGGGCAGACGGTGAGTGTTACGCAGACGGGGCAGGTTGCGTCTCTCAGTAGGACGAGCGTGTCGGTGGAATCTAGCGGCTCCGAAGAGACTGTTGCGGTTACAACGGAGGACGCGGCGACAACATGGGAGGCGTGGACAGATTGCGCGTGGATTTCGGTCTGGCCGTCGCAGGGGGTTGGCTCAGGCGAGGTCGTGTTGCAGATTGCCCCGTGGAGCAGTGAGACACAACGTATGGGAACGGTGACGGTTGCAGGTAAGGTTATCACCGTGACGCAAGGGGCGGCATTTTTCGCACTGTCGACAAGGGACGCGGCTGTGGCGGCGCAGGGTGGAGCGGTCGAGGTCGCTGTCACAACAGCTGACGGCATCGTGTGGTCGGTGGACGAGGTGCCGGCATGGATTACAATAGAGGGCGCTTCGGAATTTATAGGCGAGGCAGCCGTGAAGATGACCATCGCGACGAACGAGTCATTTAAGGCGCGTTCGGCTACGATCAAAATTGCGGGCCATGATTTTGTCGTGACGCAGGATTCCGCGAAGATTGAGGTCGAGGGTGGGTTGACGCGCATCTGTCCCATTGAGGGCGCAGACCTGACGATCACGGCGCGCGTTGATGTGGCGTCTGCGACCTGGTCTGTTGTCATCTCGGAGAATGCGGCCGACGACTGGGTGTTCTTTATGTCTGACACCGAGACAATCACGGGCGATGGCACATTCGACCTTTATGTCGCCACGGCCGATGATGGAACGATTCTTCCTCGCACGGCAACGATTATAATTGGGAATCGCGTGATGAAGATTGTCCAATCGTCCAACCCCGTTGACCCTGTGCCAGAGGTTGTTGTTGGTGGCGATGTGGCGGCGGCATTGGCTGGGTCGGCAGATGCGCAGCTCGCGGAGAAGTTGACGAGCGTGGCGAAATATGCGGCGTATCGTGCGTGGGTCGATGGCATCGCGGGGACAGACCTCACGGACGCGGCAATCGTCGCGAAGCGTCAGGCGATTAAGGATGCCGCGCATTCATGGCTCGCATATGCGCTCAATTTGAGTTATGACGATGCGGTGAAACTTGATCCGAAAGAAGGCGATCTGACAATCACGACGTTCGTGGTTGGAGCGGCGAGTGCGGACGGCGCAGGAATGTTGTCTCTGCCGAGCGCGGATGGTTCGTGGACGCTGACGATTGCGCTTGACGGCGTTTCGGTTGGCGCGAACGCGACGGTGGCGAATCTCGCCGAGGTATTTACGGTTCAAGCGGCCGCATCGCTCGTAGATTTGCGGTCGGGTGCGAATAACGTGGCGGTGACAACGACCTTCGCGCCGACTTCCGACGGCAAAGTCTTGATCGCCTTTTCACCAAGCGATGCCACTGCCTCTTCGTTCTTCATCCGTGTGAAACTGAAGTTCTAAGAGGTGCCTATTTAGAAATGGAGCCTTGCCGTGATGGCGGTCGTTCTCTTTTGAGTGAAGTGCTTTCGGCTCAATAAGGTTCGAGTTTCCACGATTTGCGGCTCACGG
>CAVHJW010000117.1:0-3404 GCA_963636335.1 bacterium | reverse complement strand
CTGCAAGATGCGGATAATGACAATGCCATTTGCGCCCGCGCCGCCAAACGTATTCTTGCCGCCGCCACCGCCGCCCGAACCCGTGTTGGCCGCGCCATTGCCGCCGTTAGCAGTAGTCGTTCCACATGTACCACCAATGTTACTACCACCCGCTTTAGCAGTTCCATTTAACGGATTGCCGCCACAGCCGCCGCCAGCATAATACGCTTCACTTCCAGAAATGTCAGACGGCAAGCCTTCACCACCCGCACCGCCTCCATTCCAACTTTTCCCACCAACCGCCCCCGCGCCGCCACCACCAGCACCATTCTTGTTTATACCGTTCTTCTCGCCACCGACACATCCATTATTATTATATTCCCCACCAATCGCAGAACCAGGGTTCATTCCTTTTGTAGCACCGCCACCAGAACCGCCATCCTGACCATTGCTCTCCGCGCCGCCGCCGCCGCCGCCCTTTGCAGTATAGAGCGCGGTGCTTGCCGTTGAAATCGTCGTATCCCCGCCATTTCCACCAGGCGTGGAGGCTGTATTTTCTGTCGCTGCCTCGCCACCCGCGCCGATCTTAATTGTATAATCTCCTGCCGAAAGCGCAACCTTCTCATCGTCCTCAAGCAAGATAAGACCGCCCGCGCCACCACCACCACCGCCTAACGCCGTATTTGCCTTAATTGTACCGCCTGCACCGCCACCGCCAACGGCGAGGATTTCAACTTCGGCCTTGAGGCCCGAATCAATCTTGAGCGTGCTAGGCGTTTCAGAATAAAGATAAGTAAGGACGAGTTCATTCCCAACATAAGTTGCTGTTGCACCTGTGTAGGAGATCTTGCCGCCATCGACGAACGGCTTCACGTCGTCGGCAAAAAGCGACCCTGCGGACAAAAGGAGACAAGCCCCAACGAGGCATCTCACGTAAGAGCGCTTAAAGATGTTTTTCATAAACATACTCTAAACATTATATCATAAAAAAACCCTTGAGCGCGATTTCTTACGAAGTTTCGCCTCGTTGCTGTCTTCGCCGTTTTCTTATGCACCTGGAGGGACTCGAACCCCCACGCTTGCGCAGTGGAACCTAAATCCACCGTGTCTGCCATTCCACCACAGGTGCGAAATTTTTTATCCGCCCGCGATTACTTGCGTAGCTTGTCGCGATGCGAGAAAAAGACGCGCGTTTTATTTGTGAAGGATTGCGCCTCTGGAAAGTTTGACGGCGAAGAGACCTTCACGAACGCCTCAAGAGCCTCACGCTGCTTACGGTCAAGGTTCGCAGGAACTTCAACAACGATGCGCGCGGTCAAATCGCCTGGCAAACCGCCGCGAAGAGAGGGAACGCCTTTACCGCGCAAACGGAAGAGTCGGCCATTCACCGTCCCCTCAGGAATCTTCAACTGCGCTTCACCCTCGGGCGTTGGCACCGAAATTGTTCCACCCAGCGCCGCCGTGACAGGCGAGACAGGAACATCCACGAAGAGATCCTGCCCATCGCGTGCAAAGAGATCGCTTTCGCGCACGACGAGCTGCACATAAAGGTCACCATTCGCGCCGCCACGCAACCCACCGCCGCCCTTTCCCGAAAGGCGCAAACGCGAACCCGAATCCACGCCCGCAGGAATTTTAAGCGAAATCTTCTGCGGCGCGGTGACATGCCCTGTGCCACGACACGCGCGGCACGGCTTCTCAAGGACAGACCCCTCGCCACCGCAGTCGGGGCATGTTTGACGCACCTGAAAGAAACCGCTCCCGCCGATAACAACGCCGTGGCCACCGCACGTCCGACAGACAACGCGCTTGGAGCCCGCCGCCGCACCCGTGCCGTGGCAGTCGGAGCACTCGGCGGGCATCGTGAGCTCCAAATCACGCGCCGAACCGAAAAGTGCCTCGTCAAAGTCGATTTCGAGGCGATATGTCATATCGTCGCCCCGGCGCGGCGCATTCGGATCGGTGGCGCGATGCGCGCGCGAGCCACCGCCGAAGAAGTCGCTAAATCCGCCAAAACTTCCGCCGCCACCACGGCCGCCAAAGATGTCGCCGAACGCGGAGAAAATATCCTCCATGTTCATGCCACCCGCGCCGAAACCGCCGCCACCCGCGCCGTTCTGGAACGCCTGATGGCCGAACTGGTCATACTTCGCGCGCTTATCGGCATCGTGCAAAATGTCGTACGCCTCGGCGGCTTCCTTGAACTTCTCCTCGGCCGCCTTGTCCCCTGGATTGCGATCGGGGTGATATTTCATCGCAAGCTTGCGATAGGCCGACTTGATCTCGTCCGCCGTCGCCGTCTTTGAGACGCCCAAGACTTCGTAGTAGTCGCGTTTCTCAGCCATTTGTCTCGCCTGGCTTTCCGGAACTGACAACGACTTGCGCCGCGCGCAGAACCTTGCCCTTCAGCATCCAGCCGCGCTTGGACTCGATCGAGACCTTGCCCTCGGGGATCTCCTCGTTCGGCAGGTGCGCGATCGCCTCCATCGTCTCCGTGTCGAGGTCTTTGCCAACACAGTCAAACGGCTCGGCACCGTGATCCTTCAGCGCCTTGAGAAGCGTGTCGTGAACGAGCTGGACGCCCTTCACGAACGGATCGTTGATCTTTTCCTTCGCGTGTTCAAGCGCGAGTTGGAGATTGTCAATCGCAGGAAGGACATCCTTCAAAATGTCCGCCTCGGCGTAGCGATACGTATCCTCGCGGTCGCGCGCCGCGCGCTTCTTGTAGTTGTCAAAGTCCGCAAGCGTGACCGCGTAAAGCGTCTTCCAATCAGGCTCCTTCGGAGCCGCCTTAGGGTCATTGGGCGCTTGGGCTTTAGGGTCAGGGTCGGCCGACTTTTCAGACGCGGAGGCGTCGTGAGGGACGCGAGAGTCGCGAGCGACTTGCGGCTCTTCGGCTTTCGCGTTGCCCGCAGTTGCCGTTTCGGCCGAGGCAGCGCCGTCAGCGACTTCGGGGTCGCCAACGTTCGCCGCTTCTTTCTTCTCTTCTTCAGCCATCATTTACGCCATTTTGATCTGGCCGGCCTTCGCGAGCATCTTGGCCTCAACGCTCTGGATCTCAGCGAAGCCCTGCGAGCTGTGCGGATTGAGACCGTTCGAGGCCTCCATCGAGCTGTCGGCTTCGTTGTAGATCGTCGCCTTGAGACCCTTCTGGCTCTCAAAGAAGATGTTGCCCTTGTAGAGGCCGAGCGTGACTTCGGCCGTGGCCTTCTCGGCCCAGACCTGAATCGCCGCACGCGCCGCGCGGGTCGCGGGGTCAAACCAGCGTCCATCGTAGATCTGGTCGGCAACGAACTTGGAGAGTTGCTGGAAGAGGAGCGTCGAGCGACGATCCATGATGCCCTCGTAGATGTACTTAAGACCCCACGAAAGGACTTCCATTCCCGGTGCCTCGTAGACGCCGCGGCTCTTCGTGCCGATGATGC
>CAVHJW010000116.1:0-3407 GCA_963636335.1 bacterium | reverse complement strand
CTCAGCGTTTCCTGCGTTTCGACTGTCTTCATCTTCTGTTCCTGTCTTTCTTCTTTTCTTCCTGTTTTTTCCGGCTAACAAAAACGGCCCCTCTCGTCTGAGCGGGGCCGTTCGTTGCTTGCTTCTTTTGAAAATGCCTTAGCAACAAGATGCGACCCCGCGATCACGAATGATCGCGGTCGTAATAATAATAATCGCATTCTGCATGAGCATCTTCATTTCCGTTAAATTTCTGAATATGATACCAAAAACGCGCCGCCCTGTCAACCGACGACGAGTTCGCCTGTCGGATAACGGAAGGAGCGGCGACTCTCGCGCGCGCCAATCATCATGACAACCGAAAGCGCGCCGAGGCGGCCAACAAACATCGCGCACATAACGACGAGCCGCCCAGCATGGGAGAGGTCGCGCGTCGTCTCGCCAACCGAAAGACCCGTCGTCGTGATGGCCGAGACCGCCTCAAAAAAGAGCGCATCCGTCGCGATGGCGCGTCCCCGCTCCGTGATGAGCAGTGCGGCAAGCGCAAGGGCCACGAAGAGCACCGTCGCGGTGACAATGACGAGCGATTCGCGCACGACGTCGTAGGGGAGCGCGCGGCGAAAGACAACCGTCTCCTCCTCGCCACGCCAGAGTGCCGTCAGTGTGCACACGAGCACGGCAAACGTCGTCACCTTGATGCCCGCCGCCGCCGAGCCAGGCGCACCGCCGATAAACATCAGAGCCTCGACGACAAGGCGCGTGACGGGTTGGAGCGACTCCATGGGGATGAGGCTAAAGCCGCATGTGCGCGGTGTGACGGACTGGTAGAATGAGACGACAAGCTTCTTGGAGAATGGGAAGGTGGCGAGTGCACCCGACCACTCGCACGCGAGAAAGAGAAGCGCACCCGTCACGAGGAGAGCCGCCGTCACGCACAGGACAACGCGTGAATGAAGCGAGAGGCGGCCGCGCGCGCCCGAGGGTCGGCGCAAGAAACGGAATGTGCAAAGGTTGTAGACGACAAGAAAGCCAATGCCACCCAAAATCGTCTCAAGCCCCATGACAAGGAGGACGATCGGATCATCCTGAAACGCCGCGAGCGAGTCGGCGCGAAGTGAGAAGCCCGCGTTACAGAAACTCATAACCGAGTAGTAGAGGCTTTGATAAACATCATGGAAACGCGCGTAGAGTGCGAGCGCGCCGAGTGCCTCAACGACGAGCATCGTGCCGATGACCCACAGGATGAGGCTTTTGACGCCGCGGATCTTCGCGACACCGTAGGCGTTCATAAGCGAGAATTCGCGGTCAAGCGAGAGACGTCGGCCAATGGCAACGAGCAAGAACGTGCCGCACGTCATGAGCCCCAGGCAACCAACCTCAACGAGCGCGAGGAGAACAATCTGACCAGCGCGCGTATATTCTGCGCCAACATCGACAACCGAGAGCCCCGTCACGCACACGGCCGAGCACGCCATGAAGAGCGCGTCAGAGGCCGTGCCAAACGTCCCCGCGACACGCGCAAAGGGCATGGCGAGCAGAACCGCGCCGACGGCAATCAGCGCAAGAAAGCCGACGGCGACGAAGAGGCGGCGCGCGTTCATCGGCCGAACGTCCCCTTCTCCTTCAGCCAGACCGCCCAAATGGAGACCTCGTAGAGGATGCACAGCGGGACGGCCATAATAATCTGGCTCATCGGATCGGGCGGCGTCAAAAACATTGAGATGAAGAACGCGAGAACAATCGCGACGCGGCGCTGTGCGCGCAAGGTCGCCGACGAGACAACACCGAACCAGCCGAGCACGAAGATGACGAGCGGCAATTGAAAGACGAGACCAAAGGCGATAATCGTTTTGAGGACAATGGAGATGTAGTTCTCAATGCGCAAAACTTCCATCTCAAAGCCGACCCAGCGGTTGATGGCCTGAAACGTTGAGACGACGAGCGGCAGTGTCTTCGCGTAGGCGACGATGACGCCCGCAAGGAAGAACGCCATGCCCGCGACGAGAATCGAGAGAAGCATCACCTTCTCCTTCTTCGTGAGCGCGGGAAAGACGAAGCGCAGAATCGCAAAAAGAATGAATGGGAAGGCGAGCGCTGTCCCGCCCCAGCCCGCAATTGAAATAATGGACGAGACACCCGAGGTGAGATCGAGACCCTGAAGAAGACGCCCGTCGTCACCTGCGGGGCTCTTGAGCCACGCCATAATCCACGGCGTCGCAAGCCCCGCAAGAACCGCGCAGACAACCCACGCAGCCCCGCCCAGAATCAACATATCGCGAAGCGCGAGAAGGTGTTCAAGGAGTGGGCGCGGCGGGTCGTTCCGCTCGTCTGGGTTCTTAATGATCGGCATGGCCCTCGCCCTTCTCGCCCACGGGCGCCTCCTCAATCTCCATCACACGATTCGTCTCACGCTCAGCATCGCGAACCGCCTCTTCAGCCGCGCGCTCAAGGTCGCGATCCATCTCCATGATTTGGCGCTTGAACGTCTCGGCGGCTCGGCGAAGACGCGAATAATACGCGCCGATCTTGCGCGCAGCCGACGGCAGGTTCTTGGGACCCACGACAACAAGAACAACGGCGAGCAGAACGAGCCACTCGCCGAATCCCACGCTGTCGAAGACGAGCGCGAAGACCATCACGTTACTTCTTGAAGATGACAAACTCGCCGCGGCGGTTCTTCGCCCACGCCGACTCATCATGACCCGTCGCCGCCGGCTTCTCCTCGCCATAGCTACGCGTCTGAATGCGCGAAGCGTCAATGCCGTTTTGGACGAGGTAGTCGCGGATGATAATCGCGCGGTTTTCGCCGAGCGACATGTTGTACTCGTTTGAACCGCGTTCGTCGCAGTTGCCCTCAACGACCGTCACGCGGTCATCGTTTGACTTGAGGTGATCAACGACCTCATCCATCTTGCCGAGTTCGCTCGGCGCGATGACCGTCGAATCGAGCTTGAAGTAAATCGGCTTGAACGAGACATCGTCGCAACGCGTATAGAGGTCTTCAAACTTGCCCTCCGAGGCCGCACCCGCCGTGCCACTCATGCTCTCATCGCCGCCTTCCGTGGCGATGTCCGTTGCGTTTGCGGTGTCATTCGCATCCGAACCCGCGCCCTCGTTGACCTTGCCATAGCGGCAGCCCGCGAGGCAGATTGAGAGAGAGACCAAAACCATCATCGTCGAGAATTTCATACCTTAAGCAACCTCCTTGAACGAGTAAAAGATTAGACTCAATTATACCAAAAATACCATTCCCACGCAAAGGCGATTTTTCCGTTTCCGTTTTGAACACGATTGCCTTGAACATGGTTGCTTTCGCTTAACAAGGATCTACAGGAGTCTCAACGGTAACCACGCGCAGCGTCTACACGCTCTACACGTTCTACACGGATAAAAAACTCCACGGACAGAAATAGCCACATAGAACATAA
>CAVHJW010000115.1:0-3660 GCA_963636335.1 bacterium | reverse complement strand
GCCGGCTGTCATTCAAGACGAGGAGGCGGCCTGCGTGCCCACGACCCGCGTCCAGTCATCTGGGCTTGTCCCTCGCAGAAGCAGACGCTTCGTTTTTGATGTCTCGCCGCCCTTGAAGACGACGGCCGACTTGGGAATGCCGAAGGCTCTCGCAAGCGTCTCAACAAGTTCCTTGTTCGCCTTGCCATCAACGGGCGCGCTTCGAATCTTCACTTTAAGCGCGTCCTCCACGACACCGAGGATGCCGCTGAGAGACGAACGCGGTTGGGCGCGCACGCTCACAACAAGTCCCTCCGGTGTGTTCGTCCAAGCGCTCATCCCATCTCCAACTCGTCGTGGAGCGAGAGCTTAAACGGCAACTCAACGCAGAGCGAACGCAAGAGGCGGAAGACGCGCGGGTCTTTCACCTTGACCTCGCCGGGCGTGTAACCGAGATGGTTGAGCGAGCGAACAAATTGTGCAGGCATTGACTCCCAGAGCCCCTTCAGCGTGCCACCAGGCGGCATTGAGACGCGCCAATCAAAGACGCGCTGACCCTTTGCGGGATCATAGGCCTCAAACGCATAGACGTTACGTGGACGTACCTCCTTCGTGACGACGCACATGAGAAGCGCAAAGTGGACATGGAGAACCTTCTCCTTGAGGAATGGCAAGTCCTTCGCCCGACGAATCTCGTCCTTCGGAATTGCAATATGGTCGCTGGTCTTTGAGCGGGGCGGCACAGGCAGGGGAATATCTTCCCAGTGCCCAGTCGCCGTCTCGACGCGCGCAAAAACGGCGCGCTCAGCGGCGTAGCGCATGGCAAGCCCCGGGTCCGACTCAACACGAAGCATGACGCCATACGCTTCCCACAGGATGCGCGCAACGAAAGCCTTTTGGCGGTCGTCCGCCTCGCGCGGACTAAAGCCCGTGTCGTAGCGGTAGAGGTGAAACTCGCCTGATGCCATCACAATGAGTTCAAAGTGTGGCAACTCAATTGGCGATGTGCAGAAACTATTCGCACGATCAATAACAAACTGAACGTAGTCCAGAAACGACGTCCACCCCTCCAGCATCAAAAAACGAACCTTGACAGGCTTGCCGTCACCGAGGCACGTTTCGCAGAAAAAGGGAAAGACCGTCCCCATCGGCTTCACCGCCCAGCGGCAATGCTGAATCGCCGACCAAAGATCGAGCGCGTCGATCTTGCGCACGAGATCTTCGAAACTCTCTCCTTCTTTCATCATCCGATTGCAGAAGAGACCTTGAAGACCGCCATCAAGATGGCGATTGCGACGAAGCCGACAACGCCCGCGATGGCAACGATGAGAATCGGCTCGAGTGCGTTTGTGAATGCGGCGATGTTGCGATCCATCTCCTTCTGGTAGCGCCGCCCCACATGGTCAAGCGACGAGACCATGTCACCCGCTTGCTCGCCGATTGCAAGCATATCGGTCATCATGCGCGGGAAAACGCCGCTCGCCGCCAGCGGACCCGAGATTGTCGTGCCGTCTGTGACGCGCCGACGCGCGTTCGCGAGCGCGTCGCCAATGACCGCATTTGAGCACGTGTTCTCGCAAATCTTGAGCGCCTGAAGGACGTTGACACCGTTGGCGAGAAGCGTCTTGAGCGTGAAGGCGAGCGACGAGAACGCGCCCGAGGCAACAATGCCCTTGACGAGCGGTGCTTTCAACTTCCAACCATCGACCTTGCGCCGCCCCGTTGGCGTCTCCTTCCACTTACGAAACCAGAGGACGAAGGCGACGAGGCCGAGCGCCATGAGCCAGCCATAATGGATAAGCGCGTCGGACATTCCAATCAGAATCTGCGTCGGCAACGGCAGCGACGCGCCCATTGAGTCAAAGACTTTTTGGAACTGTGGAATAATCCAAACGAGCGCACCGATGACTGCGCAAATGCCGAAGATGAGAACAATGACGGGGTAAGAGAGTGCGCTCTTGATTTTGCCGCGCATATTGTCGTCGCGCTCATAGTGTTCGGCGAGCCGACGAAGAACATCCACCATCGCGCCCGAGGCCTCACCCGCGCGAATCATATTTGAGAAAAGCGGTGGAAAGGTCTTGGGGTGATGCTGGCAGGCATCCGAGAAACTCTCGCCGCGCACGATGCGCTCACACAAGTCGCGACAGACGAATCGCTGCGCCGAGAGTTCCTCGCCCTGATTCGAGAGGGCCTGAAGTGCCTGCCCCAGCGTCATGCCCGCATCAAGCAGATCTGCGAGTTCTGAGACGAAGAGAAGAACCTCAACACGCTTCATGTCGGTCTTTGGGCGCGCGCCGCCGATCTGGATATTCCAAATCGACGACGCTTTCGTCTTCTCCTCCGCCGCGGGTGCGGTGGGGGTGACTGGTCGTGCCGTGGCCCTCTTCGCGTATCCCATCGGGCCCCTATTTGACGACGCGCACGCGCAAGACGTCCACACTCTTACGAAGCGCCTCAACGACGTCTTCGGGGACGGGCGTATCGGTGTCGATGAGCGTGTAGGCCATCTTGCCGCGCGCCTTGTTCGCAATGGCGTCAATATTCACGCGCGCGTTGCCGAGAATCGACGTGAACGTGCCGAGCATATTCGCGACATTGCGGTGGCAGATGGCGAGGCGACCTGGCTTGTTCGCCGCGCCCAGTGAGCACGCAGGGTAGTTGACGGAATTGACGATGTTGCCGTTTTCCAAGAAGTCGCGCATCTCACGGACAGCCATCACCGCGCAATTATCCTCGGCCTCCGCCGTTGACGCGCCGAGGTGCGGAATAACGAGACAGCCCTTCTGACCGGCCGTTGTCGCGTTCGGAAAGTCCGAGACGTACTTCCTCACCTTGCCTGCCTCGATGGCGGCGAGAACATCCTTCTCGTTCACGAGCGCGTCGCGCGCGGCGTTGACGAGAATCACGCCCGTCTTCATTAGCGCGAGTGCCTCGGCATTGATCATGCCTTTCGTTGACTCGAGCGCGGGGACGTGGATTGTGATGATGTCGGCGGCGCGGTAGATGGCTTCAACATTCTTCACCACATTCACGTGCGAGGAGAGACGCAGCGCGGACTCAACCGAGAGGTAAGGATCAAAGCCCATCACGTTCATGCCGAGATCGACTGCGACGTTCGCAACCTTTTGCCCAATGGCGCCAAGCCCAATAACGCCGAGCGTCTTGCCCATAATTTCCGTGCCGGCGAATGACTTCTTCGCCTTCTCGGCCGTCTTGCTAATTGTCGGATCGGCGGCATTCGCCTTCACCCACTCAATGCCGCCGATGATATCACGGCTTGCGAGAAGCATAGCCGTCATGACAAGCTCTTTGACACCATTCGCGTTCGCGCCTGGCGTATTAAAAACGACGATACCCTTCTCGGCGTACGCCTCGTGCGGAATATTGTTGACGCCCGCGCCCGCACGCGCAACGGCGAGAAGCCGAGGGCCGACTTGAAGGTCGTCCATCTTGGCGCTGCGCACAAAAGCCGCGTCGGCATCTTCGATTTTTTCGGTTCGGGCGTACGTCTCGCCCAGATACTTCAGCCCGCATTCCGCAATCGGATTGAGGCATGTGTAGGTGTATTTCATCTTTTTTGTTTCTTCCGTAGAGTTTATCGTGGAATTTTTCGCCCGTCACGCATGAGGGGCTTGAGAAGTATTTTACCACGAAGGGCTCCCCTTCCGCAAGCGTCAC
>CAVHJW010000114.1:0-3682 GCA_963636335.1 bacterium | reverse complement strand
ACAAGATGCCGCGCGTGCGGTGACGGAAGGCGAGGTAAAGAACGAGCGCAAAGGCCAGATACCATTCAAAGCACATAAGAAGGCTCCAGCGCGCCGTCTCAAAATTCGAGAACGGCAAGCGCGAGACCGCCTCCGAAATCGCAACCATAAAATCTGTCATGAGCGCCGAGAGATTGTTCAAGTGAACAGCCAGCGTCGTTGAGAGAAAACTCACGGCCACGCCGAGCGCGCCCGCCGCAACGGAGCCCGTCGCCGCCGCAATCAAAACGAGATTCGCGAGAAGCCCACCTGGCGTGATGCGACCGAAGGCCATCGCCGCGATGGGAAGCGATGCCGCCCACGCCGCGCACGTGACGGCGAAAGGCGAGAGAGCGACTCGCCCCGCGAGGAGAATGCCGAGCATGACGAGGTAGGAGAGCTGCGAACCGGTGTTGATGATGAAGGCGGGGAAAAGGAGATGCAAGGCGAGGAACGCGATTGACCAAGCGACGAGACCGTTTGACCGCCGAAGAAAGAGCGGCGCAAGAAAGTAGACGCTCGCCATCGTCGCGGCGCGGAGCGCACTCGGCGGTGCGCCGATGAGCGCGACATAGCCCCAGACGGGAAGAATCGCAATCGCCCCTTGAAAGCGATAGGGAATAAAGATAAGCGCAACGAGCATCATCAGAACCTTTGCGACAATCATCACGTGGAGACCCGAAATCGCGAAGACATGAATCGTCCCCGACTCAATGAACGCCTTCTTTGTCGCGCCCGGAATCGCCGCGCGCTCGCCGAGCAAGATTGCGCGGTTAAGAACAACGGTCTCTCGTGCATGGTCAAGCCCCAGCCCCACACGGCGCGAGAGATCGCGCTTGAGGGGCGAGGGCTCCGCGCGCGCCGCCTCGCGCACACGCGCACCGCGTAGCCACGGCGTCTCGCGGTAGCGACGCTCACTCTCGCGCGTGGAGAGAAAAAAGGCGGCGAGGCCTAGCAAGAAAATAGCGAGGAAGGTGGCGGGAGAAAACGCGAGACCGTAGCCCACAAGCGCGACCACAAGCGCGGCCAGCGCAAAGTACCCCCACGCCTCCGCGCCCGAGGGAAACGACGCGGCAAGCCCCTCACCCGCCGCCAACGCGGCGCATGCGAGAAGCCACTTGATTTCACCCTTCGTGATCATGAGACCATCTTACCAAACAGGGCCGGAAAAGTCCTTTCGCCGCTCTTGCGAAATTCTTACGAGATTCTTAAAAGATCGCTTGCATTGAGCGCGCGATAAATTGTATAATACGAACAAAGGGTTCGGGAAAAGCACGGGCATCCGTGTGCCTTGAGCCTAGCCAAACACAAGGAACATACAATGGCTACAACCAAGAAAGCTCCTGCCAAGAAGGCAGTCGTGAAGAAGGCAACCAAGGCCGTCGCCAAGAAGGCGGCGCCCGCCAAGAAGGCGTGCTGCGCGAAGAAGGCCTGCTGCGAAAAGAAGGCGTGCGTGAAGAAGGCGCCCGCGAAGAAGGCACCTGCTAAGAAGGCGCCGGCGAAGAAAGCGAGCGCAAAGAAGGCGAAGTAAATTCGCCCGTTGATGCGGAAACGCAAGATCCTCGGTCGTCCCAAACGGCCGAGGATCTTTTTTGTTCAACTCACAAGTGCCGCGTGCTTCGCTTACCGCAAAAGCGCGTGGCGTTCGGCGGGGGAGAGCGCGCCCGATCGAACCTGATCGTCAAGATAAGTCTGAAGCGCGGCCGCAGACTTCGCGCAAAAGGCCTCGCTCTCTTCCTTCGTGCAGAGCCCCTTCTCCGCGCGGCGGCGCGAGCGCGCCATCGCCTTCTTCGCGCCGTCCACCGCGCGCTTCACGGCCGGCGGCACGCGCGGCGCGCCGAAGTCCGCCGCGATGCGCCGTTGTTCCGATTCAGGGAAAATCGAGAGCGGATACGTCTCACCCACCTTTGCGGGCGGAACGGCGAGCTCAACCTCTCGCGCCGTCAGTTTCACTGGCCAGCCCGCAACCACATTCCCCGCGTGATTCGTGTAGCCGCCACCCTCCGCCTGTGCGGCAAACGGCAGAAGAAACGTGAGAAGCACAACCCCCCAAGTCTGACCGAGGGCGCGCTTCACTTCATAAAGCCCTTGAGGATCTTTGAGATATCGGTATTATCCAAGAAGCCCGCGAAGGATGACGCGCCAGGGCCCTGCGCCGTCGTGATAACAGGCAAGGCCGTATGCGCGCCGCTTGTCCAGGCAATGCCGCACTTGTGCGAGAAGATGGCCTTCACCGCCGTCGGCAGGTGCGTCACCTTCGTCGCGTCGTAGGCGGCATCGTCCTTCACCCCCTTCTTCGCGAGCATGAGGTCGTGCGCGAAGGCCTTTTTAAACTCTTCCTCCTCGGCCGCGGTCATTGCCATCGGATTCTTGCGCGTATCGCGCGTCGTGAAGTCAAAGCCGAAGTTCTCGGCGAGGAAAGGCTTCAGGGCATCAAAGGTCTGCGGATGATTCTTCGCAACATAATCATTGATGCGGTTCGCCGAGCACTTCTGATTCGCAAGGCGATCCATGTAGAAGGCATAGCCCGTGCCGGCGAAACCCATCGTCATACCACCCGTCTCGTGGTCACCCGTGACAACGACAAGCACATCGGGATGCGTCTTTTGGAATTCAAGCGCGACCTTCACCGCGTCATCGAGCGCGAGCACCTCACGCAGGTTTGTCGCCGCGTCGTTTGCGTGACCCGCCCAATCGATGCGCCCGCCCTCGACCATCATAAAGAAGCCATCGGGATCCGGCGAGAGAAGTTCAAGCCCCTTCGCCGTCAACTCGGCGAGCGTCGGAACGTCCTTCCACTGTTCCGCGTCAATCGAGTCGGGCATCGCGTCTTCCGTTGCGACAAACCAAACCTTGCCCGCGCCCGGGCGAAGCGCATCAAACGCGGCGCGGTCGCGGCGGACGAGTGTATAGCCCGCCGCCTTCGCAAGACCATAGATGTCGCCCGCGTAGCCCGCCGCACTCTTATCGTTGTGCTTATCAAGCCCACCACCCGCGAAATACTCAAAGCCCGAGGCGAGCAGGTCAAGCCCGAGGCCATAACCTTCGCCGCGCCCCTTGCGATGGCCGTAGAACCCAGCCGGTGTCGCATGGTTGATTGTGACCGTCGTCACGATACCAACCGACTTGCCCGCTTTGTGCGCAACCTCGGCGACGGATTCAAGGCGACGCCCCTTCGCGTCCACGCCGACAGCGTGATTCATCGTCTTCTCACCACACGCAATGGCCGTCGCGGCCGCCGCAGAATCGGTGACGAGCGAGTCGGCCGAGCAAGTACGTGTCGTGGCTTGCTGCGGCAACTTGTTCATGGCGAGATCGCCGCGGCCGCTCTTCAGCGAAAATTCGTTCGCCGTCATACGCTGCGGGGTTGACATACCGTCACCAATAAAGAGGATAATGGACTTGGGAGATTCGGCAGCGACGGCGCACGTCGCGCATACGAACGCAAAAGCAAACAGGAATGACTTCTTCATAACAATGATGTGACCCAAGAATAATTAGCGCATAATGACGATAAACGGACTCGGGCAGAGATCAAGGCGTTTCCGCCGAATCTCGCTCGTTGAAAGCGCGGCATCATAAACCGCCCAGTCATCGAGATAGTAGCCACCATCGCCATCTTTAAGTTTTGTGTATCCGCCAAGGGCGCCGCCGTGGAACGAGC
>CAVHJW010000113.1:0-3768 GCA_963636335.1 bacterium | reverse complement strand
CTCAGCTTGACATCCATCGACTCGATGATCTTCTCAACGGTCGGCACAAGCTCTTTGGTTGTCATCACGACGAGCCCGTTGATACGCTTGTCGGCCAAGACCGTCGTGTTGTCCTTTGAGAGTTCCCCCGTCTTCGCCTCGCCCGAACGCTGGTTGACGGATGTGCGCGTTGCTGTCGACGCCGATCCGCGCGTCATATTTTGGTTCGCGCCTGCCGCCGCGTTCTGATTCTGATTGTTCTTTGAGTTTGACTTTGATGAGGCCGCGTTCCCGATAAGGTCGTTGATCATGTCCGACACATCTTCGGCATCAGCGTATTTCAAGCGATAAACCTTCACCTCAATGTCGGGCGTCGTCTCAACATCCAGTTGCTCAATGACCTTATCGAAGAAGTCCATATTCGTCTTCGCGGTCACGATAATCAGTTTATTGGATCGCTCGTCCGAAAGGATCAGCACCTTGCCACGAATCATGCCGCGGTCGGCATCGGAGACGGATGTGACGAGCGACTGATTCGCCGTCGTCTGCGGTTGCTGCTGTTGCTTCTGATTCCGATTATTGTTAAAGCCCGGGCGGAAGTGCATCATCATCATTTGATTTTGCATCGCCGTCTGCGCCGACTTGCCTTGCTTCTCAAGTTCCTTTTGGCTTTCTTGCACAATCGCCTCAAGCGCGGTCTTCACGTCGGCCGCCGTCGCGTACTTGATTTGGCGCACGAAGACATTTTCCGTGACGGGCGTGGGCACATCAATCTTCTTCGCAATCTCGCGCATCCGATTGAGGTTCATCTCGGTGTCGGTGACGAGGATCGTCCCCGTGCGCTCAAAGACGTTAAGAACGCCCTTGTCGCTCTTGAGCCCTTCCAACGCCTTCTGCGCCTCGTCGAGCGCGATGTTCTGGAACGTGAGCATCATTGAGACCACCTTCGTCGTCTCACCCAATTCCGCCTCAGGATCCATGATAAGCGGAATGCCGTCCTTGCGCACCGTCCCACGCGGGAGCGCACGCACGAACTTCTCGCCGTACGGCTCCAAATGGACGCCGTTCATCTCAAGCACCGTCTCAATGGCGAGAATCTTATCTTCGTCGGAAAGCACTTGGCCTTGTTGAGGCTGAAGCGTAATGGACGCGGCTGGTGTTGCAGGGTCTTTGATAACCGTCTTGCCGACAAGGTTTCCATAGACCATCAAGACGATGTCGAGCGCGGCTCCATTAAACTCAATGGAGCGCCCGCCGGGGTCAACATTTGACGCACCCGGGTCAGACGTTCGACCGCCGCCCGATGGTGACGACGGCGGCTGAGGACGCATCGTGCGCGAACGATTCAGAAGCGAAGAAGACTTGCGCGATGAAGCGTCCGCCGCCTGCGCGAGGACGTTCAGCGAAAACAAGCACGCCATCGCCACGGTGGCCATTGTTCGAAAGAAAAAACCTCTCATCTCTCAACCTCCTTCACGAATAAAAATTACTTGTCCTCGCGCATATACGCGCACGTGAGTGAAAGTGAACCCTTCAAATAACCGGGCTTCGCCTTGTTCGGCTGGACGCTCATCTCGCGAATATCAAACATGCCGTCCTTCGCCTGCTCAAGCGCATACATAAACTTCACAAGCGCCTCGAGCGAGCCTTCCCACGCCTTCACTTCAATGGGCAACTCTAGCACATCATCAGCCTCCACTTCTTGCCCCGCGTCGATCTGCGTGATGAGCACACGATTCGTCCGCGCAATCTCCTCAACCTTGCGCAGCCATGTCGTGTCGGTCGCCTGTCCGAAGGCGAAAGTCGGCATCGCGTTCTTCTCCTCTTCGTAAGCGTCGTCCCACTTCGTTCGCTCACCGATGAGCGCGCGCTCCCGCTCATAGCGCGCCTTTTCGCGGTCATACTTCTTCGCCGCCGAGCGCCACGAGCCCTCAAACGAGATGAACCACAGCACGACCGCCAGCGCGTAGAGAAGCGCGGTGGCGACGATTGCGGCAATCGCCTTTTCCTTTAGTCCAAGCTCATTCATCGTCTTCTTCGTGGTGGCATTCGAGGTCAAAGCGTTGCGTGCCGTCCTTCTGCGAATGGACGGAACCGAGAACGACACGCGCGAAGATAGGCTCACCACCTTCCGTCGCCATCTCGGCAAGATTATCCTTAAACTTATAAATGGAGCCTTTGTCTGTCGCCTCGCCCTTGACGCGCACGCACTTCTCGCGTGTAAACTCAAAACCCGAAAGCGTGATATCACCCTCAAGGCGGTCCGAGACAGCCTTCATCATTTCAAGCGCGCCGCGTGAGAAGTCGGAGTATTTTTTCACGAGCATCGTCTTCGCCTTCTTATCGGCAACGGCCTTATACTGCGCCTGATGACGGCGCGAAAGGCTCTTCACGTGGTCGGTGCAGAAATTGTAAGCGATGGGAACACCGAAAAGAGTGCCCATCACAAGCACCCAAACACCCACCGCAACGGCGAGGTGACGAATAAGTTTCGCCTTGAAGCGCGTCTCGGCCAGAACGTGCCGCCAACTCTCGGGCAGGACATTGAGGCTCTGCGCCTCCGCAGTGCGCTCGCGGATGCCCTGAAGCGCATCATCAACCGAGACCTCGCGTGTGACGGTCGCAACGAGATCTTTCGCGCCGTTGAAGTCTTCAGCCTCAAGGAGCGCAAGGGCCTTTTCGCGCTCAACATCGACCTCAGGTGGAAGCGCGTGAATAGAGACCGGCTCACCACCATCCAGGACGACGAGAACACGATCTTCACCCGTTGTGAGAATCACGAGACGGCGCGCGGCCTCTTCGCCTTCACCTGCGGGGGCGATATCATTCCACGCCGTGCGTAACGCGCCTAAAAAGAGCGCATCAATTTTAACAACGCTCACTTTTGCCGCATCAAGCGCGGTCGCGAGATCCTCCGTCGCGCCTTCGGGAAGCGCGGCCGCGAGGACAAGGCGAGAGTCAGGTGTCTCGCACACCGTCTCACACGAAACGAGAAGTGGCTCGTCGGGAAACGGCGAGAGCGCGGCCACGAGCGGCGTTGCGAAGGTGACCGGGTCTTCGCCCACGGGCATGCGCACCATTTTCAACAGGAGGCGAGAAAGAGGAAGCGCCACGACAACCTCGCGGCTCGATGACTCGTCCGCGAGAAAGCGCAACGCACCGCTCTCATAGGCGGCAATCTTCGGCTCTTTCTGCATATAAGAATAAATTATACCAAAAACCGCCGCCCTTTGCCCGTGCTTCTTACGATACGAATGAAATCTCTACCTTCACGGTTGACATTGTGGCAGAAAGTATGATATACTACTCGCGTTTTCCTACTACAACGGTAGTGAATAAGAAAGGAGATTTTATGAACAAGACCTTGCATCCTGAAACATTGGCCGTGCACGCTGGATGGAACGGCGACCCCGCGACGGACGCTTGCGCCGTGCCGGTCTATCGCACGACGGCCTACAATTTCAAGAACGCCCAAGACGGCGCAGATCGCTTTGCCCTCAAGAAGGCGGCAAATATCTACGCCCGCCTCATGAACCCAACCGAGGACGTCCTCGAAAAGCGCCTCGCCGCGCTTGAAGGCGGCGCCGCCGCGCTCGCCGTCTCGTCTGGCACCGCCGCAATCTACTTCACCGTCACGAACATCGCCGAGTCCGGCTCGGAGTTCGTTTCGGCGGACAACGTCTACGGCGGCACGTTCGTGCAGTTCAACACGATTCTGAAGCAGTCAAACAACATCACCGTCCGTTGGACGCACCTCAACGACTTCGCCGCGGTCGAGGCGGCGATCAA
>CAVHJW010000112.1:0-3780 GCA_963636335.1 bacterium | reverse complement strand
AGAACGGATAGTTCTCCGCCGCCGCCTGCTGGCGCTTCGTGAGCGCGTTGAAGAGCGTCGACTTGCCGACGTTCGGAAGTCCGACGATGCCAACTGAAAGACCCATGCTAACAAACCTCCATCAACTTATTTAAAGGAAAACCGGCGGAAAATCCACCCCCAAGCAATCAGCCGCCATTCGACCGGAGCGCCTTCGGGCTTGAAGATTTCAGGGATAGTCCGCCGGCAAAGTCAAGATTTCACACCCGTCATCCGTGATGGCAACGGTATGCTCAAAATGCGCCGCAAGCGAGCGATCGCGCGTGACAACAGTCCAATCGTTCGAGAGAACCTCCGTGCGCTCGCCCGCCTTCGTCATTGTGATCATTGGCTCAATCGCGATTGTCATGCCAGGCTTCAAGACGAGTTTCGTCCCAGGCTTTCCATAATTCGGCACCTCGGGATCTTCATGCACCGTGCGACCCACGCCGTGGCCAATCCAATCACGGACAACGCCAAAGCCCGCTTCCTCCGCGACGCGCTGAATCGCGTAACCGACGTCGCCTAAGTGAACACCTGGCCCGCATGCGGCAATACCCGCTTTGAGGCACTTCTTCGTTGTCTCAACGAGACGAATAACCTCGGGGTCCGTGACGCCCAGCATCACCGTCCTGGACGTGTCACCATTGAAGCCCTGCGTCTGGATGCCGACATCCGTCTTCACGAGATCGCCGGGCATAATGACGCGGTGATGCGACGGAATGCCATGAATAACCTCGTCATTCAGCGAAACGCAAATGTGGCCGGGAAAGCCCTCGTAATTGTAGAAGCTTGCCTTCACGTTGTGCTTCTTACAGTAGGCAATCACGAGATCATCAATCTCGCCCGTCGTCACGCCTGGCGCGACGGCGTTGGCGCAGATGTCGCGGATTTCCGCGCTCATCCGGCACGCCTCGCGCATACGGGCGATTTCGGCCTTTGACTTGATGTCGACTTTCACGGCCGCCGTCTTGCTTACATCGCCGCGAGGAAGGCCGCCGCGTTCTTGTCAGGGCCCTGATTGCCGTCAATCTTGCGCAGAAGACCCTTCTTCTCGTAGAACGCGATGAGCGGCTCGGTCTCACGATGGTAGACAACGAGGCGATCCTTCACCGTGTCGGGGTTGTCATCCTTGCGGATCGTGAGCGCGGCACCGCACTTGTCGCAAATGCCCTCAACCTTCGGCGGCAGGGCCTTGACGTGATAGCCCGCCTTGCACTTCGGGCATGTGCGACGACCCGCGATGCGGTCTGCGATAATCTCGTCTGGCACATCCACGAGGACGGCCGAGCGAATCGGCGCACCCGTCTGTTCCAGGATCTCGGCCTGCGCGACGTTGCGCGGGAAGCCGTCCAAAAGCATCGTGACATCGCCCGTCGTCTCGGCAAGGACATCCTTGATCATTTGCGCGATGAGCGCGTCGGGGACGAGCGCGCCCTTCTCCATATAGCCCTTGGCCTCAACGCCAGCAGGCGTACCCTTCGCAACCGCGCCGCGCAGGAGATCGCCCGACGACACGTGCTTCAAGTTCGCATTTTCGCTCGCGAGACGACCCGCGATCGTACCCTTCCCCGAACCCGGGGCACCCAGCAGAATGACAATGTTCATGATGGGTAGATATTATACCACATTGCGGCGTTAAATGGTTGAAAAGTTGAACGCGCGCCGACAAAACCGAAGCGCTCACTTGCGAGCATTCGGCGTTTGGGTGTGCAGACGGACACGCACAGGACGATGGTCGGAGGCAACAGGCTCCTTTAAGACATCGTGCGTGACATCACCGAAAAGCGCACGATGGCGGCGCGTCACCGCAACGTAATCAATGCAGGTCTTCGGCTCATTCGCCGGGTACGTGGGCGCATCGCCGGAAAGAATCTCAAACGTCTCGCCAACCGCCTTCAACGTCGCACTCTCAGGCGTCGCATTCCAATCGCCCGCGAGAAAGCACGGCTTTTCCAGCGACAGCGCGGCGCGAATGGCCGCAACGTTCGCAAGCTGAATATTGTCGTGGAGCGAGAGGTGCGTCACGCCAACGACAAAATCCTCAAACTCCGCGATGAGCAAAACGCGGCTCTCTGTTTCCTTTGGATGCGTCAGGGGAACGGTGCGCACGCGAAGAGGTGCCGTGCGCGAGAGAAGCGCAACGCCGTATTCGCCGCCCGAGAAGTCAATCGCCTTGCCCCAACTCGGTATCATCCCTGTCATCTTCGCAAGTTCGGCAAGTTGGTCAACACCGTTGGAGCGGCGCGTGCCGCGATCCACCTCCTCAAGAGCCACGATATCCGCGCCCGATGCCTTGATGACGGATGCCACGCGCCTCAGGTCGCGCACGTCGTCAAGCCCCCGCCCCGTGCGGATGTTCCAACTGACAATCGTCATTTCACGAGGCGCGGAGGCGAGCGCAGAAAGGCTTCCTAAAAAGACGAAGACGGCAATGGTTAAAAGACGGCTGGCAAGGTTTTTCATACGTCATTCCTTGATATGCAAAAACATCGTTTCGCTCATGACTCGGCGAAACGCGCTTTTTTTATTGGCTCGGGCGGCTGGATTCGAACCAGCGACCAATTGATTAACAGTCAACTGCGCTACCACTGCGCCACGCCCGAACAAACAGAATACATATAGTATATCAAATTCATCCGCCCCGCGCAAGGGGGTAAATCGCTTATTCCTCATCTGACTCGTTGCCGTCTTCGTCGTTCTTCTTCTTGGGGCGAATGCGGCGGAAACATTCGCGGAACGCGCCAAGAAACGCCCAGGTCGACACTTCCGCCTCCGTCTCTTTCATATCCGAGGCGATCAGCGAACACTCACCACGCGGACCATCGTCATCCGACTTCAAGATGCCGAAGCACACGAGCGCGGCGACAAAGAGAAAAGCAATCGTTGCGAGAAAGCGCACACAACGCACCGCGCGACGGCGTACGCGCACGCGATGGACGAGGCGATCCGCGAAGTCACCCGGCAGATGCCGCGCAAAAATCTCGTCGTCAACAGGCTCTTCGATCAATGAGTTCATGGAGGACCTCCCTTGCCTTATGAAGCCGCGACTTGACTGTTCCAACGGGAACGCCCAGTTCCCGCGCGATGTCTTCAACCGGCTTCTCGTCGAAGTATCGTCTTTTCACAACAAACCGAAGGGGCTCGGCGATGCTACCAAGCGCAAGACGCACCGTCTCGTCCGATGCGGAGGCCGTTAGTTCCGCAAAGAGACCCTCCGCGCGCTCGGGCAGGTCGCCCGTCCCACCAACAGGCACGATTGCGACGCGCCGCCGCCGCAAATCCATGCGGCGAAAATTGATGAGGATCGTGTAGAGCCAATTGAAGAACGAGCCTGTCTCGCGGTATTTCGAAATCTTGCGAATCGCCTGATCAAATGTCCTAAAGACGAGTTCCTCCGCATCTTGATCATTCCGACAGAGCATGAGCGCAGCCGAGAAGAGCCGATCGCCATACTCTGCAACGAGTCGACGCGCGCCGCTTTCGGCGTCTTTTCGGATCTCAAGCCAGATTTCCATTCGTCCTAGTATATCCCTATGATAAGTAAATGCGGCGAAAGACAAAAAGGTTCACTTATTCTTTAAAAAAAGTTCCATCAAGCAAAAAAGAAAAAAGGCATCAGTTTCAAGTGGAAAACAACGGTCAAAATATGATATACTACTCTTTACTTTAAACGGGGCGTTGCACAGCCTGGTAGTGCGTCTGCTTTGGGAGCAGAATGTCGGAGGTTCAAATCCTCTCGCCCCGACCCCTTTTAGAAAC
>CAVHJW010000111.1:0-3824 GCA_963636335.1 bacterium | reverse complement strand
TCCTGATGGCGAAGCTCATGAACCTCTTCTCGAAGGAGAAGATCAATCCGCTCATTGGCTCGGCGGGCGTCTCGGCCGTCCCGATGGCCGCGCGCGTCTCCAACAAGGTCTCGCTCGGCAACGACCCGACGAACTACATCCTCATGCAGGCGATGGGCCCGAACGTCTCCGGCGTCATCGGCTCGGCCGTCGTCGCGGGCGTCCTCTACACGCTCTGCCGCTAAAGTGGGGCGAAAGTGCGAAATCGCCGACTTGGGCTTTCTCCAAGTCGGCGATTTTCTGTGGTATAATAGGCGGTGTTTTTTTTATGCCGTTGATGTTTTTAGATGAAAGCAAATCTTGAGGAACTTTCGAGGGGGAGCCTCGGCCGACTGCTGTTGAAGTATTCGTGGCCGGCGCTCGTCTCGATGACGCTCAACGCGCTCTACGCCGTCGTTGACCGCGTCTTTATTGGTCAGGGCTGCGGTGTCGATGCGATTGCGGGCCTTCAGCTCGCCATGCCCGTGATGATGCTTTTGACGGCCTTTGGCCCGCTCGTTGGCGTTGGTCACGCAACGCTTCTTTCAATTAAACTTGGGCTCAATGACCGCGTTGCCTGCGAGAAGGTCCTCGGCGAGACCATCGCACTTAAGATTCTCAGTTTCGCCATCCTCATTCCGCTTCTCTATGTTTTCATTGACCCCGTTTTGGACCTCTGTGGCGCGGCGAAGGTGACGCCTGGCGCGCGCGCGGCAGCGAAGACGTATCTTGAGATTGTTTTGGCTTCAAATATTTTTTCGCATCTCGCCTTCGGTCTTTCTGCGCTTCAACGTGCGGAGGGTGGTGCGATTAAGTCCATGATCTGCATGATTGCAGGGTTTGGCACCAATCTCATTCTTGACCCCATTTTCATCTTCGCCTTCAAGATGGGCGTTGCGGGCGCGGCCTGGGCGACGAACATCGCGATGGCGGCCTCGTGCTTCACCGCACTCGCCTACTACTGGCGTGGTGCGTGTGTCGTGCGCCTCCGCCTCCGCCGCGTTTGGATCTATCCACAAATCGTCGGTCGCGCGCTCGCGATCGGGCTTGCGCCATTCCTTCAACAACTTATGAGCGCCGCCATCGTCGCCGCCTTGCAAATGGCTTTTGCGAAATGGATGCCGGATGCCGCCTCGCGCACGGCCGAAATTGCCTCACTCGGTGTCTTTAGTTCCGCACTCGTTCTCGTCTTTATGCCGATTCTTGGTTGCCAGCAAGGGCTTCAACCGATTCTCGGCTACAACTGGGGCGCGCGCAACTACCGCCGCGTTCTCGGTACGCTTAAACTCGGATTCTGGGTCACGACCGTGCTTTGTGTTCTCGCGTGTATTGTGCAGGTCGTGCCGCCGTTCCCGACATGGATTGCGCGGATGTTCATTTCGGGTGATCATCCAGAGGTTGTTGCGCTCGCCGCACATGACCTCGCTGTCGCAAACTGCATGATTTGGTGCATTTCATTTAATGTGCTCGCAACAACTTACTTTCAAGCGATTGGACGCCCGAAAGCGGCCATCGTTCTTTCGCTTTTGCGCCAGGGCATCGTCTTGTTGCCCATCGTCATCTTTCTGCCGCATTTTATGGAGAATAAGTCGCTGGCGATTTGGCTTTCAATGCCAATCTCAGATACGCTCTGCAACGTTGCGACAATTTTACCTCTTTATTTGCATGTCCGCTTCTTAAAGCATGTGCGCTCACGTGAGGAGGGGATATAAAAATGGAAGAGCGACTCCAAAATATTCTCGCCCATGCGGGCGTTGCTTCGCGTCGCGCCTCGGCTACGCTCATTGAGTCGGGCGCAGTCACCGTGGATGGGCTCGTCGTGTGTGAGCCAGGCGCGCGTTTTGATTCGGCGCGCGTTCAGATTCGTGTCCGTGGTCAAGCCCTTGAAACCGTTCAGCCAACGCGCACGATTGTTCTCTATAAGCCCGTTGGTGTCCTCTCAACGATGAGCGACCCTTTTGGTGGCCAGACCGTTGCGGATCTCGTCTCCGTTCCCGAGCGCCTTGTTCCCGTTGGGCGGCTTGATAAGGATTCTGAGGGGCTTCTTCTCATGTCAAACGATGGGGATCTCATCAATCGCCTCACGCATCCGCGCTTTGAGCATCAGAAAACGTATCTCGTGCGCGTGGCAGGTCGTTGGTCTGAGGAGAAACTTGCCACGTTGCGCTCGCCCTTGACGCTTGACGATGGTTATACGATTCGCCCCGTCCCCGTTGAGGTCGTGCGTCTTCTTGAGAACAACACGTGCCTTCTCAAGTTCGTCCTCAAAGAAGGGCGCAAGCGCCAAATTCGCAAGATGTGTTCGGCTGCGCATCTCGTCGTTCTCTCGCTGAAGCGTGTGAAAGTGGGCGCGTTCGAGTTGCCGAAAGACCTCAAGCCTGGCGAGTGGCGCGACCTCAGCGATGGCGACGTGAAGGCGCTCTTTCTGTGAAAACGCCGCTCATTCTTGCGCCCTTGCGCGGCGTCACGATTCGGTGCTTTCGCGAGACATTTTCGCGTGAGCTTAAAGCGGCTGGTTTTTCTGAGGCGCTCACGCCTTTTATCTCGGCGATGGCGGGTGTTGATCCGCTACGCGACCGCGAGTTAAAAGTCTCGGCGTGTGATGACGCATTGCCCATCACGCCGCAGTTTATTGGCAAAGATCCTGTCGCGTTGCGCGCCGCGCTTCGCCGCATCAAGGGCGCGGGCTTTAAGACGGCCGACCTCAATTGTGGTTGTCCTTTCCCTATGGTGCGCAACAAGTTTCGTGGGAGCGGCATTCTGCGCACGCCCGCTATTCTGCGCGTCATGATGGAGGTTGGTTGCGAGGAGATGGGCGAGGGGAACTTCTCAATCAAGGCGCGGCTCGGCGTTGAGCGGACGGATGAGCTTCTCGCGCTTATGCCGCTTATCAATGCTTTCCCACTGCGCTTCTTGACGGTTCATACGCGCACGGCAAAAGAGATGTACGAGGGCGCGTGCCATCACGATGCATTTTTGCGTCTTTTAGAGGTCGCTCGCGTGCCGCTCGTTCTTAATGGCGATCTGCCGCTTCCCGTGACGGACGAGGCGCTCACGTTTTTGCCAAAAGATCATCCGCTTGTCGCGCTTATGATTGGTCGTGCGTTCGTGCGGAGTCTCGGCGCGGGCGATGAATCGCGTGAGCGGGCGCGCCGCTATCTTGATGCATCTCAATTGGAACTCTCGGGTGACGCGCCCGTCTTGGGGCGCATGAAGGAACTTTTCTCTTACTGGAAGGACCTTCCTGCGTGGCGTCGCACATGGCAAGTTATCAAAATCTGCCGCACGGTCGATGAACTTCGCCAAATTCTGCGATAGAACGCCGCGCGTCTATCGCTCGCTTTTCGCTTCTCTCTTTGGCTTTATCGGAACGTTCTCTGAAGAGGAAGGGCTATCTTCGCTGAAATTCGCGAGGTTTTGGCGAGATAGCGAGAAATGAGAAGGATGAGGATTGGGGAGTGCGGAAGAGCACGGAGAATTCGCTTTGCGCGCGATGGCCTCACACAAGAGCCAGAAATTTTGGTATAATTTACGACATTGGTCTTATCAGTAAGAAAGCGAGATTGAGATGACGAATGTTTTGACGACAAAGATGTCTTCACGCGGGCAGGTCGTGATACCCGAGGCAATGCGCAACCGATTCGGCTGGGGGCTTGGCACGTCGTTCATCGTCGAGGTCTACCGCGGCAATGTCATTATGCAGCCGATACAGGCGACGCCCGAATCGGAGTTCGCGAAGAAGTTTGACGCGCTTCTCGCGAAGAGCCAGGCGAGCGCACGCGCCGCCGGACTGCGTCCAAAGGACG
>CAVHJW010000110.1:0-3989 GCA_963636335.1 bacterium | reverse complement strand
GACTTACACGGGCGAGTGCAAGGCGAAGACGTGCGGGCGCAAATTGCCTCCGCACGTTCAGGCGCAGAGGATAAACGAAATCGTAAGGAGGAAGTTGTCCGTGGCGAATCCACAGGACGTCAAGAACCTCGCGTGCCTCTCCGGTGTTCCAGTTGACATTCTTCGTGGCAAACTCGGCAGAGGGCTGATGATGGAGCACGGGAGCGGCGGCCTTAAACTGCGGCAGAAGCACAACGACCTTCAAGGGCTCGGCGACGCGCTTCAGAAGTTCAGGTCAAAAGACCAGTCGAAGATTGGCTTCACGCTGACGCGAGGTAGAGAAGGGCGCACGACCGAGGGGACAAAACTCGGAGGAGCGGAGGATAGACGCCGCCGCTCCCTCGTCCACGGAAATTACGTTGCATACCTTGACTTGACGCGCCCCGGCCGAAAGACGCTGACGACGCATTACAAGAGTAGCTCGGATGCCCTGAAGGCGGAGCGTATAAGAAAAGAGGTGGAAGGCCGATGACCTCCCACCATTACAATCGAGGTGCAGAGTCGCTTACCATGCGACCGCTACTGACCGAACAGGGGCTGGATGTCCTGAACGGCAGTTTCCCGAAGGGAAGGATATTATAAGATATTTCCCTCTCTGAAATCAAGGGGGCAATGTTCACACTCAAGAAATCACAACCACAAAGGAGACAACAATGCACAAGGCAATCAACGCGAAGTTCAAGAAGGGCGACAAGGTCGTGTCGGCGAGCGGGAATCGCGGCGTCGTCACGGAGGAATACGGCAACGGCGAGGTCGCCGTCCGCTTCGAGGGCGACCGCAACGACACGCGGATCGGGGAATACAAGCTCCGCGCCGCGAACTGCGCGACGACGAACGCGGTGGTGGCGAAGGCCGTCGCCAACGCGAGGGCGGCGAACTCCACGGACGCCGCCGAGGCGACCGTCGCGAAGAACGCACTCACAGCAAAGCAGTATAAGGAAATCACTGAATTGCTAGATTCTGTGGATGGGGATATTACAGATAGTGAAGATTTGGTAGGCGATCTTTATCGGAATCTTGACAGCGCCTTGCGTGGTTCGCTCTCTCTATATTCTGACTTTGATGAAGAAGTGAAACGAGAGGCATCTGCCATCAATGGGCTGATTACACAGTGTGATACGCATCGTCGCGCGCTCAAGACTGCGCTTGATAAGATTGATTCACTGGTTAGCAAAATGTATACCAAGTATTCGCATCCCGATCCGAAGCGGCTCATCGACGGCTGAAGAAGACCTCGATGCCGCCGCCGTCTCACTTGCGTAGTTGACGGCGGCGGTAGCCCTTCAAGAGAGGAGCAAGCATCTTCATGAACAGCGTTCACAACATTCTTTCGGCACTTCCGAACGAGGTCAGGGCGGGCGACGAGATCGAGGTCCAGCTCGCGCCTCGCGGGGAGTATCCGCAGACCGTCGAGGGCAAGGAGGTCGTGCAGATCATCGACGACCGCTCCATCAAGTCTCTCGTCGATAACTTCGCGAAGGCGAAGGAGGAGGCGAAGGCGAAGGGCGAGAACTACCAGGTCCTCGTGGACGCCGACCACGCCTCGGAGACGGGCAACGGCACTCGCGCAATGGCGTGGGTTGACCGCGTGTTCGACGACCCGGAGCGCGGGCTCGTCGGCGTGTTCGTCTTCACGCCGGAGGGCGCGGCGGCGGTGAGCGGCAAGACCTACCGCTTCATCTCGCCCGCGTGGACGCTGAACCCCGACGGTCGGCCCGAAACGCTTGTGAGCGTTGGGATGACCAACACCCCTAATTTACCCGTGTCGCCAATGCTAAACGCAAAGGCGGCGAACGACGAACCCAAGGCGGGAGACCCCGCGCCGACGACGGTCGGCGAGGAGGCCGTGACGCCCGAAGGGGAGGTTGCGCCTGACGCGGGAGAAACCGACGCCGCGAACGCCGAGGAGGCGGGCGATGGCGAATCCACAAACCCTAAAGAGAAAGAAGAGAATATCATGGATATTCGTGCAAAGCTCTCGCTCCCCGCAGAGGCGACGGACGAAGAGGTCGCACAGGCGATTGACGCGCTTCTTGCTCGTTGCGAGGCAATGGAGCAGGTTGAGAATGCTCTCGGCTTTGACCCCGCCACGGCGACGAACGAGGAAGTCTTGGAGGCCGTGAACGCGGTCGTCAGCCAGTGCGGCGAACTGCAGGCGAAGAACGAGGAGGCGGAGCAGGCGCGTTTGAACGCCGAGGCCGACGAGCTCGTTGAAGATAACGTTGATGTCATCCCGGAGGAATCCGTGGAAGATATCAAGAACGCTTACGCCGAAGACCCCGAAGGGACGAAGGCGACGGTCGCCAATATGCGCCGCGTCTACGAGCGCGCCCTTAACTCGGTCGCGGCCAAGGCGGCGAAGCCGAAGACCGTCATCAACTGGAAGTCTGCGATGCGCCCTGCGCCCGTTAAGAACTCCGCCGATGACCTCCGTGCGCGCCTTGCCAATTGCGGTGGCGACCCTGCAAAGGAGAACGCTCTCATCGCTTCGATGGCGAGCAAGTAAGTATCAACACAAAACAGGAAAGGTAGAAAGCTATTATGGCATCTTCACTTTTTTCTCCCGGTCTCCGCTTCGCGGCGAACGAGATGATTCTTTCACTTCGCAAGGACATTGCGAAGGTCACGCAGTTCACGACGAATTTCACCTCCGAGGCGGCGCAGAAGGGCAGCACCTTGCTCGTCCCGATTGTGTCGGACGAGGAGGCGAGCTCGTTTGATCGCGAGACGAACAACTACGGCACGGTTGATGGCACGATTAAGTATGTGCCGATGACCTTCAACATCCACGCGAAACACTCCTTCGGCTTCACCGAGAATGACTTCAACCTCGTGAACGGCACGTCTTTCTGGGCGCGTTCGGGCGAGGCTTCGGCTCGTGCGGTGTCGCGCAAGATTGCCTCCACGGTTGGCGGTCTCATCACCGCGACAAACATCCCGACATCGGGCGACAACTCGGTCACCTACTTTGACGGCGACGGCAACGAGCAGACGACTGCCAATGGCAAGTTCGGAGCGTACAACGAGGTCGCGGTTAAGGGCGAGCTGACAAAGGCGAAGGTTGCGGGTTTCCGCGCCGCGTGCAAGGCCGCCGACATCCCCGTGGGCGATACGATTCTCGCGCTTAACTCCGTTAAGTTCGCCGAACTCCTCGCGCTTCTTGACGCGAATATGTATGGCGGCACGGAGGCGATCCGTGATGGTCTTATCCCGTTCCTCTACGGCTACAAGGCCGTGATGGAGTTGGACGACCTGAATGATGAGAACCTCATCGGCGCGCTCATCCCATCCTCGGCGGTCGCGATTGCCTCGCGCATTCTCCCTGTCGGCAACCCGAAGCTCTACGACGAGGTCGGCACAACGACCGACGACAAGAGCGAGCTCACGATTCAGTTCCGCCGCGGCGGTGACTGGAAGACGGGCGATTCCGTTGCGACGGCGGAAGTCCTCTTCGGCGCGAAACTCATTCAGCCGACGAAGATTGTCCGCCTCGTTTCGAGCGCGGGCTAATAGGCGGTAGCGAGAGTCACTCGCAAAAGCGGCTTCTCTGCTTCGGCGGGGAGGCCGCTTTCGTCGTGCGAGTGGTTGACGCGAAAGGGTAGAGATGCCATCCTTTGATGATGGTGATTCGGCTGTCCTTCCGAATCAGCGTTGCAGAGTAAGTCGTGTTCTCCTCAACGCTCGGCATCGTAGGCAACCCCTGCGATGCCTTTTTTGCGTCATTGTTGTGCCTCGTTGGCGGTCTTAACTGTCCCCCTATCGTCCCCCTTGCGATAGCACTCTGTGACATCTCGTGGTGGCAGATAGTGTGATGCGCGTTGTGGCGTGGATTCTCGCAAATGGATGATAATGTATCATCCTCGCGCCGATTGTGTGATTTTTGATGCGCGAGAGGTGGTGGCCAAGGCCGGGATCGAACCGGCGACACACGGATTTTCAGTCCGTTGCTC
>CAVHJW010000109.1:0-3995 GCA_963636335.1 bacterium | reverse complement strand
CCGCGTTCGTGTAGCGCGCCACCACGTCCGCGTATTCCTTCGCCCCGATGCCGAGACGATGTCGGCCGTTGACATCTGCGGATGAATATGGCATACTATCCGATGTCGGGCGTGAGATGGTCTCACGCACTGCGTCAATCAAGGAGGTATCCATGTTCTTCATCAACGACAGAGCGGGCGTCGCATTCGAACGCAACGATGGAGGCTTGGCCAAGTTCAGCCCAGAGAACATGGACTTCACCGCTTCCATGTCCGACGAAGAAAGAAAGGCTTGGGCATACGGGCCAGGAATTAGGCGCGTGATGGAAGAGGAAGCCCGAGCCTTTATGGAAGCGAAACTCGCCGCATCTGGCACGGTCGCTCCCGTTGCGTAAACAGCGTTGCTCAGTTCATCAAGCGCGTCAATCGCCTCGTTGACTTCGGCAGACTGTCCTTCGTATTTCGCGAGGACGCGGGAGATGTTGTAGACCTCGTGTCCACCGCGCATCTCCTTGCCCTCAAACATTCCGCGCCCGACGAGGATAATCTCGCCCACGCCACCATTCGCGAAGCGGACGCTCACCTTGATATCGCCGTAGCCCTTATCGGTCGGATTAAGGTGAAACTTCTTCACGCGCCCGATTAACGCGCCATCGGGAAGATTGCGCTTGACCGCCTTGAGCGCATCGCCAAAGTCACCGTCATCGCCAATCACGACTGTTCCACCAACGAGGTCAATGAGCCGCGAGACATCACCATCGTATTCGTCGCGCAACTTGCGCTCTGCGCTTTCCCGCTTCTTCGTGGGCTTGCCAGTCTCGGGATTGGTCTTGCGGAGCATGACCTCGCCGCTGGGGATGAGCGGAGCCATCATCTGCGCCGACACCTCCATCGCACGGTGTTGCGACAGTTTCAGCCCCCACGCGAGACGGCGCAGTTCGCCCGCGTCGTTCCCGACCGCCTTTACGGAGTATCGCTCGCCGTGTCGGTTCGTGCCGCTGACATTTCCCGAATCGTCGCGAGCGCCCGACAGACCGCCGCCGTCTTCGGGTAACTGCCCGTCCTGTCGTACACTCCGTCGAGCCAGTCCAGCATCGTCCATTGCTGACGCTCCGTCTGCAGCCCCGAGCAAACGGTCAACGCCGTCAATGTCAAATGTCGTGAAGTCGGTGTCCGTGCCGTGATACAGCGGCATCGGCTCGCCGTTCGGCGCTTTCAGCCACGGTCTTGTTGGTGGAGGTGAGGGGAGTCGAACCCCTGTCCGAAATGACGTCAAGAAAAGCCTCTACGCGTGTAGTCCGCCGTTAATCTCGGAAGAACCAGGCTAGCGAACGCGCCTCAAATTCCTCCATCCGCTCGGTTCGGCACCCTGACGCGAGCGAGCGGAGCCCTCGGCAGCGTGGTCATCTTGAATTATGCCGATGGACCCTAGATGACGTCCGATTCACCGACATCGCGGCCGTTTATTTAGGCGGCGAGAGCGTAATCGTTGTTCGCAATTACAGTTTTTGCTCGTTTTTTACGTGGCCAACGAGCATCCACGACGCGCAACCTAACCGTCAGCACATCCCGTCGAAACCGGATCACCCCCAGTTGTGGTTGAAACTTACCGCCTATTATATCATATTTCAGGCGAGAAAGTGAAGCCTCTCAAGAAGCGGCGCGATGAAGGCATCGTCGACGCGAAGGCCGAGTGTACGCACAGGCGCCTGATGGAAGTCGCTCCCCGCGCTCGTCAAAAGATTGAGACGGTGCGCGATGCGTGTAAAAGCGACATTCATCTCGGCCGTGTTATCGCCGTAAATCGCCTCCAGCCCATCAAGACCCATTTCCTTCAACTCGCCGAGTGCCCGCTCAATGAGCACGTAGTCGACCGTCTCGTCCGTCCAGTCGTGTCGCAACTGTTTCGGATGCGCCATCACACAAAGCGCGCCCGCGCCATGGAGAACGTTGATGGCCTCTTCCACAGGCGCGTGATAGCGCGGTTCACAACAGTTCGTCTCCTTCGGCGATGTACTGAGCAGATATTTCCCGAACGCCTCGCGTTCTTCCTTCACATAGCCATGACGAAAGAGCCACTTCGCAAAATGTGGCTTTGCGAGAACGCGCCCCTTCCCATATGTATAAATCTCATCATCAATCTCAATGCCAAGGCGACGAAAATTCTCAATCATGCGGCGGTTGCGCGCGTTGCGTCCATCCACGATCTTCTTGAGAAACATCGCGAGGGCCGCATTGGACGGATCCACGCCGAGACCGAGCAGATGGAACTTCGTAAAATGCGGACTGGGTTCAACCGAAAGTTCGATTCCCGCGACGGCGCGAAGCCCCTGCGCCTTCGCATGCTCGGCAAACGCGAGAACGCCGTCCACGTTGTCATGGTCGGTAAGCGCCATCGTCTCAATCCTCGCCTCGTGTGCGCGCACCGCGAGCGCCTCGGGTGTTAGAACGCCGTCGGAAGCCGTTGAGTGCACATGAAAATCAACCATCATATCTTCGCGCCCTTTCCCGTCTTCTCATCCGAGCGCCGTCTCAAGCGCGGCAATCCATTTTTGAAGCATCATGGGAGAACGGTGCTCCACAAGGAGACGCAAAAATGGCTCCGTGTTTGACTGACGGACGTTGAGCCAGCCCTCGTCAAATTCAAGGCGGACACCATCCATATCAGAGCGTGCGCGCACCGCGCCGAACGACTCGGCAACGGCGACCATGCGCACGATGGCGCCCTCCTTATCATTCGTCTTGTAATTGCGTTCGCCAGAATTCGCATAACGCGAGACAATGGGCTTCATCATGGATGAGAACGTCTCGCCGCGTTCGCGCGATTTCGCAAGCGCCGAGAGAACACGTGCCGATGCGAGAAACCCCGAGTCGCAAAAGTGAAACTCGCGAAAGTAATAGTGACCCGCAAGTTCCCCTCCCGCGCACGCCTCACGTTCGCGCATGAGGGGCTTCGCAAGAGCCGGGCCAACGGGCACCATCACGGGTTCAAAGCCCTTCTCGCGCAACGTCTCAATCGCGCCACGCGACGAGCGGATGTCGTGAAGAATGGTCGGATGCTCGCGGCGATACGCGCCACTGGAATCCGTCTCATCCGCGACAACAGGAATGAGGTAGTCGCACTGAACGAACGCGCCTGTCTCATCAACGAACATCGCGCGATCGGCATCACCATCAAAGATAAGCCCCGCGTCAAGCCCTTGTTCACGGACGGCACGCGCGACCTGCTCGCGTGCGGTCGGGTTCAGCGGGTTCGGCGAATGGGCGGGAAAATGTCCGTCCACCACATCATTGAGGATGAGCGCATTTGGAAAAAGGCGCCGCGCAAAAAGCGCACTCATGCCGTTTGAACAGTCAACAGCAAGACGAAGAGAAGAAAGGTCGGCAAAATGGCCATGCGCCTCTTGCCACGCGAGATACCGCGCCTTGTAGGCGTCCTGCTCTTTTGGGCTCGTCTGCGGAAGACTCGCGACGCGCGCGGGCTCAAAGCGACGCGCAGAAAGATCCTTCACAATCTTTTCAACATCCTTCAGCCCACTCGCGTAACTGACAGGGCGCGCCCCCGTGCATGAAACTTTAAGACCATTATCGGTGGGCGGATTATGCGAGGCCGTAATCATGACCGAGCCATCAAAGCCGTCCTCGCCCGTGAAGAAATAGAGCATTGAGGTCGTTGAAAGGCCGAGATCTGTTACCTCCACACCCGCATCGTGGAGTCCGAGCAGAAGTGCCTCACGCATCGCCTCGGACGAGAGGCGGCCATCGCGACCGATGAGCCAACGCGAACCTTTGACAACCTGCGGTAGCGCGCGGCCGATGCGATAAACCTCGTCAAGGTCAAAGTCGACAGCGAACGTGCCGCGCATGTCGTAGGCCTTGAAGAAGCTCATCGCCTTCTTTTTCTCCCTAGAAGAGCCCGCGCACCTTGCCGGTCTCAACGTCAACGTCCACGCGGCGATACGCCGGCGAGGCGGACGTTCCGGGCATAAGCTTGATCTCGCCCGCGACGGGGACGA
>CAVHJW010000108.1:0-4014 GCA_963636335.1 bacterium | reverse complement strand
ACGGCATCGCCTCGATCGCCTTCTCGCGCGCGAGCTCCTTGTTGTAGTCCGGGTGAACCCCGCCCTTGAACCTGAACGAACTTTTGACCGTCTTCATAAGTTAAGTTGAACGCGCCGCTTGTGGCGGCGCGTTTCTAAAGAAACATTAACGAAACATCAAATATCGACGTCAACGTCAACGGCGGGCTTTGAGGCCTTCTTCTTTTTGCCCTTACCCTCATTCATCGCGTCCTTCAGAATGAAGATCGACGAAATCTCGGGGGCGATTTGATACTTGCCCGCCGCGTTATCCTTGTTAATCTTCTGCAACTCGCGCGGCGAGAGGCGGCGCGACGAGAAGAGCGGCCAAATCGGACGACCCTTCGAGTCCTTCTTATACTCCGCGCCTTCCTTCTCAATGAGAAGACGACCACTGATCAAGCCGCCCGGACGCTCGCCGATGCAGATATCAAAGCGGAAATCTTGCCCCTTCTTAAGTTCGAACCAGTCGCCGACGATATCCACGTAGCCGCCGCCGTGGTTATAGGGGCTTGCGCCGACTGGCGACTTCCAGCCCGTCACCGCCATCGGGGTCGCACCTGTCGCCGCCCAGTTCGCCTCCAGAACAACCTTGCCATTGATCATGCAGATCATGCAGTCATCGAAGTAGCCGATGAAGCGGAACTTGCCATCGACACGCGAGGTGAGCGTTGCCGCATAATGCGCGAGCCACCCGCTCGGTTTCATCTTGTCACCGACGCCGAAGGCCTTCGGACCGTTGTTCGCATCCTGCTGTTCAATAAAGATCTTATTGAGCGCGACCTTAACGGGAATCTTATAGACGTGCGACTCGTTCGCCGCGCCGAACTGACCATTGTTCAGAAGTTTCTTCGCCTGACCCCAGTACATGCCAGGGTTCCAACCCGCAATGTCGTGACCCTCCGCATCGCGCTTAAAGTCGAACATTTCACCAATCAGGTAGCCTGCCGGGACGCCGCCACCGCCGCCGCCCGTGCCATCGCCAATGATTGAACCGAACGAGCTGCCCTCGCCGAGCGCACGCGTCTTCGCACCTGTCACCATGTGAACGGGCGAGTTAATCGCCTGAACGAGACCCTTTGTCGGTGCCGTGGACGGCGCGGCCGAGGGGGTCATCGATGACATGGAAGGAATCGGCGTATCAATGCTCACATCCACAATCGGCGCATCTGGATCAACCGCCACAATTTCGGGCGTGTCCTCGGGCTGCGGCTCCTCCTCAAGTTCAACCTCGGCCTGCTCGGGCTCGCTCGCGATGTCAAGTTGGAAGACCTGCTTGCTCGTATGAACCGTGGCCGTGACGACAATGAGGACAATAACGATGACAATCGGAATAATGGCCGCCAAGAGCGGTGCCTGCAAACGCTCAATGGCGAGGCGCGCACGGCGATATTCGCCCGACGTGCGCGGCGCACGAAGACCCTCAATAATCTCACGAATGGACGGCATGTCAGACCACGACATCTGCTCTTCAGACGTGAGTTCCAATTTTCCGTTTTCCGTATTTTCAGCCATGCGTATCTCCTTTTGTTCTAGAAGGTTAATGCATTCTCAAGATTAAACGTTCACATTATTCGTACCGGAGGCAGTCAATCGGGTTCAACTTCGAAGCGCGGTACGCGGGATAGAAACCGAAGAACATACCGACAAACGCCGAGAAAAGGAAGGCGACAATCGCAGACGATGCCTCAATGACAATCGGCCAGTTATTGATCTCACCAATCGCCTTCGCCGCGCCGACGCCCACGATAACACCAATCGCGCCACCAACCGTGGAAAGCACGACCGCCTCAAGAATAAACTGGAAGAGGACGCAGACAGGCGTCGCGCCGATGGCCATACGAAGGCCAATCTCCTTAATGCGCTCCGTGACCGACACGAGCATAATGTTCATGATGCCGATGCCGCCGACCAAAAGCGAGATGGCCGCGACCGCCGTCAAAAGCACCGTCATCAGCCCCGTCACAGAGCCAATCGTGTTCATAATTTCCGTCGTGTCGCGCGTCTCAAAATCGTTGTCTTCATAATCGGCGAGCTTGTGACGTTGACGAAGGAGCGCGGTGATTTCGCGCTTCGCCTCCTCAACGTCATCCATGGAGCGGAGCGAGACATTCATCATGTTGATGGAGCGGAACTGCGAGCGCTGAAGGACGCGACCCACCGTTGTATAGGGCGCCATCACCGTGTCATCTTGGTCTTGACCGAAACCATTCGCGCCCTTTGACGCGAGGACGCCGATGACCTTGAACGGCATTGAGCCAATGCGAATTGTCTTGCCGAGCGCATCCTCACCCTCATCAAAGAGGTTTGACTTGACCGTCGTACCAATGACGCAGACGCGCGCGTAGTCGTTCACCTCGTCATCACCGAAGAAGCGCCCCTCGCCAATATCCCAGTTACGAATCTCGGGCATGGAGGCCGAAACGCCCGAGACGCGACAGTTCCAGTTGTGATTCTCGTGGATCAGTTGGCTTGTCACATTCACCGTTGGCGAAACGGCCGCGACCAAATGCGACAGTTCGCGCCGGCACGCTTCAGCATCTTCAGCCGTCATCGTTTGCCCCGAACCCATGCTGGAACGCACCGCCCCCTTGCGGTTGCGGTCTGGGAAGACCATGACGAGATTGTTGCCCATTGACGAAATCTCTTTGACCATCATCGTTGAGGCACCCTTGCCGATCGCGAGAACGGCAATCACGGCGGCGATACCCACGATGATGCCGATGCACGTCAAGAGACTGCGCGTCTTGTTGCGCAGGATGGCGAGGATCGCCACTTTGAAGATCATTGAGAGGTTCATGTTTTAGTACCCACAGTTCATGATTGCCTTCTCGTAGCCAAATGTCGCGGCAATCAGCGCGGCGCGAATCCACATGCCATTTCTCATCTGCCGCCAGTACATCGCGCGCGGATCGTGGTCGCAGCATGTGGCGATCTCATCACGGCGCGGCAACGGATGAAGAATCGCGCCCGTCGGCTTCAGAAGTTTAAGCTCTTCCGCGCCGAACTTGAAGCGCGACGTATCAATCTTTGCTGAGGCCCCCTTTGCCGAGTCCCACTCGTCCTGGATGCGCGTCATGTAAACGGCATCCGAGATTTTCACGGCATCACGTAAGTTGTCGCAAACCTCAAAATCAATACCCTTCTTTGCAAGGATCATCACGACATCAGCGGGCACTTGCAACTCTTGGGGCGCGACGAAAATCTGCTTCACATTCTTGAAGTTCGTGAGCAAATACGAGAGTGAGCGCACGGTGCGCCCGCGCATTAAGTCGCCGCAGAACGTCACCGTCTTGCCATCAATGCCGCCTTGATTCTCAAACGAGCGTGCGAGCGTGTAGATGTCCAGGAGCGCCTGCGTCGGATGCTGATCCTTGCCCGAGCCCGCGTTCAAAATAGGGATCGGGCGCGAGGAATTTGATAACTCCCACGCCATCTTCTCTGCGAGCCCTTGTTCGGGGCTACGCATGATAATCATATCGAAGTAAGACGAGAATGTCCGAATCGAGTCTTCTTTCGACTCACCCTTAAATTCGGATGACGTCGCCGCATCACGAACGCTGCCCGTCGTCAGCCCCAGAATCTGGCACGCGGCGAGGTGCGAGAGAAATGTGCGCGAGGATGGCTGCGAAAAGTAAAGCATCGCGCGCTTATGCGCAAGGATGCCTTTCAAGAAGAGCGCGCCTTCCTTCGTTTTATTGATGAAGCGGATACGATTTGCAAGGGCGCAAAGACGCTCTAAAATGTCGCGGTCAAACTGCTGCGCGAAGAGCGTGTGATAAGGAAGGCCATCGCCCTCAAAGCGTTCAAGATACGGCCGCTTCGCTTCAAGCGAGAGCGCCGAGAAGTCGTTCCAAGAAATGTCTGTTAGCCTTGACATAATTCCAAATCTCTTGATTTACCATTATATCACAAAAAACGGTCAATGTTGCGCGAAAGCACCGTCCGAATCGGCGCGGCGATCAACGGCTGTCGGCCTTGATATTGGCAATATCG
>CAVHJW010000107.1:0-4241 GCA_963636335.1 bacterium | reverse complement strand
GTGCCGTTCACGTTCGAGAATCCGAAGGACTACGACAAGATCGCGGCGGGCGACACGCTTGAACTGAAGGGCATCCGCGCGGCGGTCGAGGGCGATGGCGTCCTTGAGGTGAAGGGCGCGAAGGGCAAGTTCCGCGTGAAGGCGACGCTCTCCGACCGCGAGAAGCACGTCATCCTCTCGGGCGGTCTCTTGGCTAGTCTCTAACTCTTATGTACAAAATTCTCGTTATCAATCCGGGCTCGACCTCAACAAAGGTGAGTCTCTTTGAGGATGAGGTCGTTCGCTTTGAACGCAACCTCTTCCATGATTCCTCGGTTCTCCTCACATTCAAGCACGTCAATGATCAGATGCCGTTTCGCAAGGGTGTCATCCTTGAGATGCTGAAGGAGGAGAAGGTTGATCCCGCCTCCATTGATGCTTTCGCGGGTCGCGGCGGCTCGGCGTGCACGCAGACGGGCGGCATCACGCTCATTGATCAGAAACTTTATGATGACACGGTGAAGGGTGTGGGCGGCTCGGAGCATCCTGCAAAACTCGGCGTGATGTTGGCGTTTGAACTTGCCGAGGAATACGGCAAGAAGGCCTACACGCTCAACCCAACGAATGTTGACGAGTTTTGCGATTTGGCGCGCTTGACGGGCATTAAGGGAATTTATCGCATCGGTCATTCGCACGTCCTCAATCAGAAGGCGGTTGCCGAATTTCATGCGAAGAAGATGGGCCGTCGCTATGAGGACATGAATTTCATCGTTGCGCATATTGATGGCGGCATCACCGTTGGCGCGCATGATCACGGCCGCATGATTGACGGCAACATGGGCGCGGATGGCGAGGGCGCGTATACGCCCACGCGCATTGGTTCGGTGCCCGTTCTGCAACTTTTGGACTACATTGAAGAACACGGCATTGAGTCGGTGAGGCTTAAATGTTCGCGTGCGGGTGGCTTTGTGGATCTTGTTGGCTCGTCAAGTGCGGATGCCTTGCACGCGCTTGTTGACGCGGGTGATAAGAAGTCAACACTCGTTTGGCAGACAATGATTTATCAGGTGTGCAAGATGATTGGCGCGATGAGTGCTGTTCTTGCGGGCCACGTTGACGCGATCTTGCTCACGGGTGGTTTCATGCGCTTTAAAGATGTCATTGACGGCGTGACGGCGCGGTGCTCCTTTATTGCGCCGATTGCTGTTTATCCAGGCGAGATGGAACAAGAGGCGTTGGCGTTGCCGACACTTGCGGTGTTGCGTGGCGAGATTGAGCCGCGTCGTTATTTAGGTCAGAACGTGTGGAATGGCTTTGGAGAAATGGGATTATGAACCTTGTTGAAGAGATTCGCGCGAAGGCGCGCGCCAATGTGAAGAAAATCGTCCTCCCCGAGGGTGATGAGCCACGGACGGTCGCAGCGGCCGAAATCATTCGCCGTGAGGGAATTGCTGAGCCCATTCTGCTCACGAAGGACGGCCTTGCCGAGAAGGCGGAAGCCTACGCCGCGGGTCTCTACGAACTCCGCAAGGCGAAAGGGCTCACGCTTGAGGGTGCGCGGTCGCTTGTTGCCGATCCGATGTATTACGGCATGATGATGGTGAAGATGGGCGATGCCGAGGGTCTCGTTTCGGGCGCGGTGCACTCAACGGGTGATATGTTGCGCCCCGCGTTGCAAATCATCAAGACAAAACCGGGCATCAAACTCGTCTCCTCGAGTTTCCTGATGGAATGCCCCGACGAGAGCCTGGGCGAGAAGGGACTTCTTGTTTTCGCCGATTGCGTTGTGAACCCCTGCCCAACGGCCGAGGAACTCGCCCATATTGCCGTTTCAACAGCCGAGACGGCGCGTGTTCTTTGCGGTGTCGCCGAGCCGCGTGTTGCGTTGCTTTCGTTCTCAACAAAGGGGAGTGCCAAGCACTCGCTTGTTGATAAGGTTCGCGAGGCAACGGAAATGGCGCATCGCCTCGCCCCCGACCTTCTCTTGGATGGTGAGCTTCAGCTTGATGCCGCGCTCGTTCCTTCCGTCGGTGAACTGAAGGCGAAGGGGAGCCCTGTCGCTGGGCGCGCGAACGTTCTTGTTTTCCCTGACTTACAGGCGGGCAACATCGGCTACAAACTCGTTCAACGCATCGGCAAGGCGAATTGCTTTGCTGTTCTTCAGGGGCTCGCAAAGCCGTGCAACGACCTCTCGCGTGGTTGCAGTGTTGATGATATCGTGAATACGGTCGCGATGACGGCCGTTCAATCCTAATAGTACAAGGAAGACGCAAACGATGAAGACGCCACGTGCTGCGACGACGGGAGAAGAAATCGCCAACGCCGTCACGCACGTCGTTGGCTCGCATCTGGGCGCGGCCATGCTTGCGCTCTTGGCGTGGAAAGGTGCGGCGAGTGGCGTGGATGTTGCGTGGAAGGTGACGAGTGCGTCCATCTTTGGCGCGAGCATCATTTTTCTTTACGCGATTTCATCGGCCTATCACGCCGTCGCCTACGCGCCTGCGAAGCGTGTCCTCCATGTGATGGATCACATGGCGATTTTCTTCTTGATTGCGGGTAGTTACACGCCCTTCTGCCTCGTCTCATTGCGCCCGACACATCCTGGTCTTGCGTGGACGATCTTCGGAATTGAATGGGCGCTGACGATTCTCGGCGTCCTCTTCAAGGTTTGGACGACGGGGCGCTTCCGCTACATCTCGACGGTTTCTTATGTCATTATGGGGTGGGTCGCACTTCTCGCGCTCTTCCCCTTAACGCGCGCGCTTCAGGGCGGGGGCACGATGTGGCTTCTTATTGGCGGCGGCCTTTATACGCTCGGCTGTGTGTTCTATCTTTGGAAGTCGCTTCCCTATGCGCACATGGTCTGGCATCTCTTTGTCCTCGCCGCGACAATCTCGCACTTCTTTTGCGTCTTCTGGCACGTGATGGGATAGGTCACACTTGTCTCAAGACGTTTAGCTGATCTTATCGCGAAGACGGCGCGGTGACGAGCGTGAAGAGTGTTATTTCCGAGCGGTTGAAAAAGCGAATCGGGAAGCCTGCCCAAAGCCCCGCGCCTGGGCTGACATAGAGTCGTGCGTCTCCTTCTTCATAGAGTCCGCGCACGAAGCCGCCGTTTAAGAGGGCCACAAGCGAAGCGAGACCAGGCGCGACGCCGCCGTGCGTATGACCTGAAAGTTGAAGGTCAACGCCGAAGCGTTGCGCATTCTCGCGAAATCCCTTTGGACGATGCGCGAGAAGGATACGAAAGTCATTCGTCGTGCTCGTGCGGAAGGCGTGCTCAACGTTCGGCGCGACATCGGGTCCCCGCGTTATGCCGGTAGGGTCGTTGACACCCGCAAGCGCGAGATGCGCACGTGGATGGACGCAGTCGTTGACGAGAAACTTTAATCCGCTCTCGCGTTCCCATTTGCGCCAACGCGCGCCATCTTGGTAGTATTCGTGGTTGCCCGTCACACACCAAACGCCATCGGGCGCGGTGAGCGAGAGAATCGGCTTTAAATCGCTCGCACGTTCAGAGACGAGACCATCGGCGTAGTCGCCCGTCAGACAAATGAGATCGGCTTTCGCCGCATTTGCGGTCTCAACGATGCGCTGTGTCCGCCACCGCCGTGCCGCGCTTGAGCAGTGAACATCTGTGATTTGTAAAATCCGATAGCCATCAAGTTCTTTGGGAAGCGATGGGAAGGAAAGCGTGACTTCTTTGAGTGCAGGTGCACGAAAGCCTTCCCACGCGCCCCACGCCGCAAGGAGAAGAGCGAGCGCGGGGAGAATCGTGGTCCGCCCGCGTTTTGTCCACCAAAAGAGACGCAAAACGAGTAAGATGAAAAGCGCGGCACTTGCGACATACCACGCCCAGACAACGGCCTCGGGAAAGTTCGGTGTAAAGTAACTATTCCCAAGGCTCTTAAAGACGATGCCACGTGAGCCTGCAAGGAGAAGCACGATAGCCCAAATGGCGCGCGCGCGCGTCTTGAGGTTGGAGGGGACAACAATGGCGACGAACGCGATGGCGGCGGCCGCAAGCGGAAGATAGGAGATGATGGCGGGAACGAGCATTTTCATTTATCATACCATAATTTCTTCATGGATTGTTTGATTTTGTAAAACTTCTCCGCACGGAACGAGAGAAAAATGGTATAATACGCATTTGAATTTAAGGTTTTTAGAAAAGGAGCAATCCATTATGAAACTCGATGAACTCAAAGGCAAGACCGTTGGCGTGTGCGTCAGCGGCGGACTCGACTCGAAGACCATCTGCT
>CAVHJW010000106.1:0-4312 GCA_963636335.1 bacterium | reverse complement strand
GCCGTCTTTCCGCTCGTGAAGAAATATGGCGGCGCGCTCGTCGGACTCTGCCTCGACGAGAACGGCATCCCGCCGACGAGCGACGGACGAATCGCGATCGCGCAGCGCATCCTCGATGAAGGCGCAAAGTATGGTTTCACGAAAAATGATTTCGTTTTCGATGCGCTGACGCTCGCCGTCTCCGCCGATCCAAACGCGGCGGTCGTTACGCTTGAGACGGTGAAGCGTTTGACGGAAGAACTCGGCGTCAACACAGTTCTCGGCGTCTCGAACGTCAGCTTCGGGTTGCCAAATCGTCCTGTGCTCAATAACGCGATGTACGCGCTCGCGAAGCGCGCGGGATTGAGTGCGGCGATTTCAAACCCGTCGGTCATTCGCGATGAACTCGACCCGGCGGCCGAAGACGTTCTGCTCGCACGCGACCGGAATTGCGAACGATGGATTGCGAAGAACGCGGCGGTCGGTAGCGCGGCGGGCGGTGGAACGCCCGCCCTACCAACGGGTCAGATGCGTGGTGATGGTCGAGCGGCGCTCGGCCAGGCCATTCGCGCCGGCCTTCGCGAAGACGCGGCGGCGGCGGCGAAGGCGTATCTCGCCGAGGGCGCGACGACGATGACTGTCATCAACGAGGGCATCGTGCCCGCGCTTGAGGTTGTTGGCAAGGGCTTTGAGAAGGGCACAGTCTTCTTGCCGCAACTTTTGATGGCGGCGGATGCGGCGGGCGAGGCGTTCGCCGTTGTCAAGGCGGCGATGGCCGCGCGCGGTGACGCGAAGAACGGCGCGGCGAAGCGGCCGATTGTGATCGCGACGGTGAAGGGCGACATCCACGACATCGGCAAGAACATCGTGCGCGCGCTTTTGGAAAACTACGGCTTTGATGTGATCGACTTGGGGCGCGATGTGCCACCCGAGAAGATCGTTGAGACGGCGAAGAAGACGAACGCGATGCTCGTTGGGCTTTCGGCGCTCATGACGACGACGGTCGGCGCGATGACGGAGACCATTCGCCAATTGAAAGCGGTGGGCGTCGATACGAAGACCGTTGTCGGCGGCGCGGTTGTCACGCAGGAGTTCGCCGACTCAATTGGCGCAGACTTCTACGGCGGCGATGCCATGCAGACCGTCCGCATCGCCGAAAAGTTGGTATAATAGAAGTCATCTCGGGGGCGATAAGCCGGAAAGTCCTGTGAAAATCAGGCGCTGTCGCGCAGCCGTCAAAGTCGGAATGCGGCCCGCCCCTTCAACATCAAGTACCCTCGCAGGAGGGGGAAAGAAGAAAAAATGAACACACTCGTGCTGGCCGCCGTTGCGGTCGCCACCCAGGCTGCCGTAGGCGCATCCGCGCCCATTGCGACATCCACCAACAACCTCGGTACCGTCGTCGTCGAAGCCTCGCGCCTCGGTGAGACACCCCAGAACCTACCGCAGAACGTGCAGGTGATTACGCGCGAGGAAATCGCGCGATCTGGCGCACATGACGTCGCCGACCTTCTTGCGAAGGCCGCGCCGTCTGTGACACTCAATCGTCTTGGCGGGAGCAACCCCGCGCTCACGCAGATTTCAATGGGCGGTTATGGCGAGAACGGCTTCGGTCGCGTCCTCGTTATGGTGGATGGCGAACGGCTCAACAACCCCGACATGAACGCGCCGAACCTTGCGCAGGTCTCGCTCGCCGCCGTGAAACAGATTGAGATCCTCACTGGACCGCAGACCGTTCTTCATGGCGACGGCGCGTCTGCCGGCATGATCAACATTGTGACCGAGCCAACCGACTACGAGCATCACGGCGCGGTTGAGGCGCACGTCGGCAACTGGGGTACGGCTGGCGCGTCCATGGCCTTCCGCGGCGGAATTGAGGAGGACGGCGTCCTCTACTGGGCGAGCGGCGCCTACGACCGCTCGGACGGGTATCGCGACCATTCCGCATTCGACATCTACAACGCCAACGGTGGCATTCGCAAGAACGGGGCGAACGGCTCGTATCTGCGCGTCTCCGCGTTCTACAATGATAGCGACTACGACTTGCCGGGCGCGCTCACGCGCGCGCAATGGCGCGACGACCCGAAGCAGTCAACGGCGACGGACGACTTCTACCGTCGCACGACATACGGATTGAACGCGACGTTGAATGCCCAACTGAACGACGAGAACGCCGTCCGCGTGACGGGTGCGTTTTCGCATCGCCACATGAAGTCGCGCACCTACGGCTACTGGGACGTGGACTATCAGCTCTATTCATACGAGGTGACGCCGCAGTGGATCAACACCGCCGACGTCTTCGGACTCGAGAACGAGTTCATCTTCGGCGCAACGTTCCGCCACGATCGCAACGATGCGGAGACGCCGCGAAACTACGGCGGGGCGAATGGACGCCTCTCGCGTCCGACGATGGCCTTCTTCGCACAAGACACCTTCCACTTCACGGACTGGCTCGCGCTGCAACTGGGCGGACGCTATGAACGGCTCTGGATGCGCGACGACCGAGAGGGAAGTTACAACACGCCCACGAGTCGCACGAGCAATCAGTACGCCTATGACGCGGCGCTTCTTTTTAGACCTGTTGACGAATTTAAGGCCTACATTCGCTTCTCGCGCTTCTTCCGTGCGCCGTTCCTTGACGAGCACGATGGGCGAGGCGAGATGCTTCGTCCCGAGACGGGATTCATGACCGATGTCGGTGCGGACTGGACGTTTCTGGACGACTTCTTCTTGGGCGGCAACCTCTATTGCTCAAAAGTTGAGGACGAGATTTTCTATAACCCTTACGTGGGATGGGGCACGAACATGAACGCGTCTGATGACACGGTTCGCGAAGGGCTCAATCTCCGCGTTGGTTGGGAGCGCGAGAATGTTGCAGGCGTCCGCCTCGCCTATTCGCTTGTCCGCGCTGAGTTTGACGGTGGTGAATACGACGGTAAGAGAATACCGCTCGTTCCCGAGCAGACGGTCTCGCTCACGGGGCGCGTCTACCTGTGGGACGACTGCTTTGTCTTTGGCGGCTATCGCTATCAGACGACGCAGTGGGCGGCGTCCGACTTCAGAAATACGGGCGCCTACGCCGCATCGCGCAAGGCAGGGCGCATCCCAGGCTTTGGGCTCTTCCACATCGGCGCGGAATACGCCCCAACATTCGTCGATTGGCTCCGCGGTTTCAAGATCGGCTTGACGATTGATAACCTCTTTGACAAAAAGTACTGCGACTACGCGACCTACGGCGCGAACTACTGGCCCGGCAATGGTCGCAGCTATATGTTCACCGTGAGGTATGAGTTCTAGCCTTCCATATCTAGCCGCCATTGTGACGGGCGCCGCGCTGTCGGTCTCTGGCGCGGCGTTGCAGAGTGTCCTCCGGAATCCGCTCGCCGAGCCGTATCTCCTCGGCACCGTCGGCGGTGCGGCGCTTTTTGCCGCGCTTGCCGTCAACCTTGGGCTGACCGCACTCGGCGCGTGGGTCTTGCCGGCGTCAAGCTTCCTCGGCTCGTGCGCGTCGCTCGCGCTCGTCTCGGCTGTTGCCCTGTTCGCGGCGCGGGCGCGGCGGGCGGATGGTGCGAATCCGTTTCTTCTTGCGAACGGCAATGCGGTCGTCTTGGCGGGCTTTGTGACGGGCGGCTTCTTTGGTTCGCTCGATATGCTCGTGATGTCGTATGCGAAGGCGGACGATTTTGCCGCGCTCTCAAAGTGGCTTTACGGCTCGCTCGCCGCCGTCACGCCCACATCGCTCGTGATTGGTGCGGCGACACTCGTCGTCGTGCTCGCGACGCTGCTCGCGCTCGCGCGGCGTCTCAATGTGATGGAATTGGGACGCGCCGAGGCGGAGACGCTCGGCATCAATACGCGCGCGCTGACGTTCATTGTCTTGGGCGCGGTGTCGCTCGCGACGGCGGTCTCTGTCGCGCTCGCGGGCGCGATCGGCTTCATCGGACTCGTCATTCCGCACGCCGTGCGTCGCAAAGTCGGACCGCGTACGGGGCGCGTCTTCGTCTGGTCGGCAATTTTGGGCGGCGCGTTCCTGCCGCTCGCGGAGGCGGCGCGGCAGTTTCTGCCGAAGGGGGAGAGTGTTGGTGTTGGCGTTGTCTGCGCGATCTTAGGCGCGCCGTTTTTCCTTTGGCTTCTCGTCTCCCGCCGCAACGGTGAAGGCTGGGACATTTAAGAAGACAAATCTCTAAGTTCTTTATGTTCTATATGGCTATCCCTCTTATTCGTGGAGGTTTTTTATCCGTGTAGAACGTGAAGATCGTGTAGGCGGTGTGCGCAGTTCTGCCTCTGCCTTTTCACTATTCTACTTTTCAATATGGTATAATAAAACTGTTCG
>CAVHJW010000105.1:0-4441 GCA_963636335.1 bacterium | reverse complement strand
CACCTCGCAGAGACGGCGGCGGCTCTCGCGGCGGCGGCGAAAGAAAAGCCACGCGATTAGGCGTGGCGAGTTAGGGCTTTGCGAAGGACGGATGAGACGTGACTTCGTCTCTCACGTTCGGGCAGGGCTTTGACGAGCGTTGCCACGTCAAGGTCTACACGGATTGTGGCAGATTCGCCGCGCCCCGCCCATCGCTTGGCGAGGGCACGACGGGCGGCGGCAGAGGCGTCGCCTAGATTCGCGACGCGCGATGACTTTGTGGGCTTCATCATTTTAGCCACGGATTCCGCGAACGCCAGATTCAACGAGCATATCCGCGAACGGCGAGGAGCTGCCACCGCAGAAGGCGTAAATCTTTTGACGGCGAACGTCCGCAGAGCCTTTGAGGTTATCAATCGCCTTCGCGGCCGTGATGTAATCGCCAGATTCCATCGCCGCTTGTGCGCGGTAGAGGCATCCTTCGTGGCCAAAGGCCTTGAACGCCTGGGCGATCGTCTCGTTCATCTTTTTAATCGTGTTCGTGTTCATGGTTTTGTTCCTTTCGGTTTTTTGGTTTTTGGTTGGCGTCTTCGGGGCTTGTCCCCGTCAACGCTTACAATTATATCACACTTTCGGCTATTGCGTCAATAGCCTAAATAAAAAAATTTTTTAGGGCTAAAAAAAGCACCGCGCAAGCCGAAAGGAGTAGACTTGCGCGGCGCCCAGCCAAAGCGCGATAACCAGTCGCGCAGATGTATTATACCAAAAAGGCATGCCGCCGTGTGGCCACGAAAAAGCCCCGCGCGAAGCGGGGCAGGACACGCGCACGAAGCGCGTCACGCAAGGCGTCGCCCGAGGTGTATCTCGTAGCATCCATCCTGCTCGTTGCGGTCAACGCGCACGACCTCCCATGTCATATTGGTCGCGGTGTATGCCCGGCTAAACTTGATCGCCCCGATATGCCCTCGGACGTCTGATGCCCAAAGGCGCGCGTCCCAGTAGTCGCAGATGTCGCGATACTCGATCGTCTTGCGCCCGGCGGCGATTTCGTCGTACCACTTGCGCGCAAGCACGGCGGCGACGGTGATAGGCTTTGTGCGCCTCGTGCCGCGATCATCATCGCGCGCGTCGAGCCATGCGTCCAGGGCGGCCGTGGCGGCGGCGGCGCGGTCGCGCTCGGCGGGGACGGCGGCACGGAAGCGGTCTACTGTCGCGACGGCGGCGCGGACGCACTTTGTCGCCCCGTGCGACGCGCCCCAACGGCTACGCATCCCCTTACGCCCCCACTCCGCGCGCGACTGCGCCATAGCGTCTGGCGCGGCCATCAGTTGGCCTCCTCGCGCGCGGAGGCTTCGGCCGCATCGACGGCCGCGGCCAACATCGCGCCGAGATCATACCCAGCCGTTGCGGCCATCTCCCGCGACGGCATCAACGCCCAGCCGCAATCCTGATCGGCGATTGCCTTGCGCCCGTCAAGGAGCACCTGATCGCCCGCAGTCTCGGACGCGACGAGCGACACCTCGTGGCCGTTGATTTTGGCGGTGATGATGGCGGCATCTTCAACATCTCCGGGGCTGCACATCGTGCCATCGTCGTCCACGTAGCGCGTGTCTACCTCGGTTTCGTCCGCCCATGTGGCGGCACGCAGATCATCATCGGTAATCGTGATCGTCGCGTTGCGGTTGCTGATTTTGATCGTGTTCATGGTTTTGTTCCTTTCGGTTTTTTGGTTTTTGGTTGGCGTCTTCGGGGCTTGTCCCCGTCAACGCTTACAATTATATCACACTTTCGGCTATTGCGTCAATAGCCTAAATAAAAAAATTTTTAGGGCTAAAAAAAAGCACCGCGCAAGCCGAAAGGAGTAGACTTGCGCGGCGCACCAGCCAAAGCGCGATAACCAGTCGCGCAGATGTATTATACCAAAAAAACCTACACGTAGACGGCGGCGGACGGCCCGATGCGCCAATCGCACGTCACCTCGCCCTTGCTAATCGTGTAAAGCGGATAGCGCACGGTCGTGTAATCGTCGCTATGCCACGCTGGCCACGTGTCCGCCGCCTTGACCGCAATCGTCGCCGTTGAGCCGATCGTCACTTCGGTGTAGATGTAGACCGCGCCCGCCGATGAATCAACGTCAAGCGTCACGTTATCCGCCGAGTAGACCGCGCCCGACGCGACGATGGCGCAGTCCGCCACCGTCACACTCGCGGCCGAAATCGCGGAGAGGCGGAATCGCCCCGACTGCCACGTCGGCGTTGCTTCGCCCGACGAGGACGAACCGCCGTTGCCTCTCGTCGTGATGCGAATGACAGGATGGTCGGCGTTTGAGCGATCGACTTCAATCTTGCCATCACCCAAATTGTCAGCGTCGCCCGATAGGTTCGCGCAAAAGTTGACGAGCCAATTCCACGTCCGCACGAAATTCGGGAATGACTTCCCCGTCAGGAGTTTGCCTTGCGCCAAATACTGCTTTTGAAAGCCGTCCATTTTACACCCCCATCGTCACGTAGGTTCGCGCGTTTTCGGACGTGAAGATCGCGTCATAGTCAATCGCCTCACCGACCTTGACCATTCGCGTGTCATCCTCGTTGACGGTGACGCTTACTGACCACACATCGCCGTCTTCGCGAACGAGCGCGATGTCCGCCATAACGCGCCGACCGCCGCTCTTGACTTCCCATTTGCCCGTTGAAACTGTGGAGTTCCAATCGCTGTAAGAGAAGGAGCGATTATAGAGGCTCACGAGTTCGTCGCGCTTGATCGTGGCCGCCTCACGCGTGTAGCCCACCCACCTGAACGATTCGCGCGCATAGCGGTGAACCTCTTGCATCTTGTCAAATGCGCCGCTCACATTCGCGGCCGTCCACGTCCACGAACCGCGCACAATCGTGCGCGAATACGTCGTCGTCAATGCCTCGCTGATGACGAGGTTCTTCGTTCCTTCCATTTCTACTGGATGTATCAAGCCCATATCACTACTCACTTTCTTTTTAGGTCAAAATCTGTCAGTCCGTGACGCGAACCTTCCGCGCCAATTTGAGGTATCCGCAGACGCGAAAGATACGCCCCGTGAAGTTTTCTTGTCCGCTGTCCGTGACGATCGCGATGCCCTCGCCACTCCCAAGCGTCGGCTCGCCCGTTGATGCGTCAAACGCCGCTTTCGCCGCGCTTTCCATGCCGAGGTCAAAGCCCTCCGCCGAGGCGAGCGTCTCATACTCGTCCAAATACGATTGCGCCGCCGGAACTTCCACGTCCAACGTGTAGCGAACGCGATAGTCTTCCACGGCTTCGGCTTTCGTCATCAAGCACGGGACGACGATGTAGCGCGTGGTCTTCGTGCTAGTGCGCGTCGGCTCTTTGCGCGAGATAAGTTTGCCCGATGCATCATAGCGCAGGTCAAGGCCGATAGCCGTATACGATTCGCGCACGAGTTCAACGACCGCCCACCACTTCGCGTCTACAATTTCGATGTCTTCCGCGCCCGTTGAAGTTGGGAGATTGACGTAAATGTCGCCCGCCGCGTGAATGACGAAGCCCTCGCGAACGACCTCAAATCGCGTATCCGTATACTTGGCGATTGAGCCGTCATCTTGAAGTCGCGCTTGATGCTCTTTGTCCCAATAAGCGTTGTGCTTCGCGTCAAATTGAATATCGCCCGTCACGCCCGTTCGCGATTCGGGTGTTGTCGTCGTTGAATCCGTCTTCGTGGGGTTTGTGCCGTCAATTAAATAACGAACTGTGTGAACCTCGTCGTTGCGCGCGATCGTGTAAGCCTGCGCACGCGAGAAGCAGTTATAAAACTCCACGTAAAGCCCATCGTTGAGCGCGAAGTCGCGGTAGAGAGCCTTGATGATGTCTGCGCGCAGAATGCGCGTAAACGAAGGCAGAGACGAGTCGGCTTCCGCGCCAGAGTTCGTATAGTTGAGCGAGCGCGTGAACGTGGGTAGACCCGTTTCGCCAAAAATCGCAATCGGCAGGTTCGCGACATTCGGCTCAACCGAAGTCGGCCCGACCGCAACGTGCTTGATTGTCTCTGCGTAATTTGATGGCGCGGTCGGCACGTTGACGTAAAAACGCGAGGCGTAAGATTGGCAACGGGTGAGCCAGTTGATGCCGACCGCCGCCGAATCTATCGCGGGGAATGCTTTCGGCGCGGTGTCAAACGCCGTGAGCGTCGGCGTTGAGCCGTCAAAGGCGTTCTTCTTCGCGTTCTCAAATTTCTGTTCAACCGCGGCGATTTCGTTCATCGCCTCCCAAAGGAACGCGACATCTTCGCCGCGCAGAAGCGCGTAATCGCCGCCCTCGCCCATTCCAACGCCGACGATCTCAAACGGCGCAGAGGTCATCTCCGCGAGGTATTTGTAATCGGCGGCAGATTTGCGCGAGAGCGTTGCCATTTTACTTCTCCTCCGCGCTTGATTCGCACGGTGTGACGGTTGCCTTGACGCGCTTCGCGACTTCG
>CAVHJW010000104.1:0-4827 GCA_963636335.1 bacterium | reverse complement strand
GGACGACGTTTCTCGAGAACCTGATGGCGAAGGGCTACAAGAACCCGTTCGTCATTGAGAACGAGGGTTGCAACTCGTCGCATACGGGCAATATGGGCGCGACGATGCAGGGCTTCCGCGCGACGGTGCTCAACACAGCGCCAGTCGTGTGGCCGCTTGGGGTCAATGGCTATGCGTTCGACACGTCGGCCTTGAAGCCGATGAAGGTGACGAACCTCGACCCGAAGGTCGTCACGATGAAGGACCTCGCCTAAGTGGCAAGGCGCGGGGAAAAGAAAAGAATTATGGAAAGGCACGGTTTTATGAAAAAGACTTTTTTTGTTGGCGCGGTGGTTGCACTCTCGTCACTTACCGCATCTGCGATGCTCACCGATGAGGAGGCCCTTAAAGTCGCTCGTGAGACGCTCGCGAAGATGACGCTTGAGGAGAAAGTTCAGATGCTCGGCGGTTCGGGCACGATGACACTCTCGGCCATCCCGCGCGTCGGCATTGAGCGCGAGTGGACGATGAGCGACAATAGCTCGGGCATTCGCCCCGCGTTGCGGCGTTGGGACTGGGGCTACACCCAGCCCGAGGCGAAGAGCACGAAGTTGCCGTCTCTCTCGGCGCTTGCGCAGACGTGGGACATTGACTGGGCGCGTCGCCACGGCGAGGTGATTGGTGCGGAAATGCGCGCGCGCAATATTGATCAACTTCTTGGGCCTGGCGTTAACATTATGCGCACGCCGCTCAATGGTCGCAACTGGGAGTATCTCGGCGAAGATCCGTTTCTGGCCGCGCGTTTGTGTGTGCCGATGATTGAGGGCGTGCAGAGTTACGATGTTGCGGCGACGGTCAAGCATTTCTGCCTCAACAATCAGGAGATGAATCGCGGCGCGGTTGATACGCACGCCGACGATCGCACGATTCATGAAATGTACATGCCCGCCTTCCGCGCCGCCGTTGAGGAGGCCAACGTCCTCTCGGTTATGACGAGTTACAACAAGGTTGACGGCATCTGGGCGAGTGAGAACAAGTACTTCCAAAAGGGCGTATTGCGCGATCTCTGGGGTTTCAAGGGTATGATCGTCACGGACTGGGGCGGGCAGCATTCAACCGATTTCGCGGCGAACAATGGTGGCGGCGTTGAGATGTCGCGCGGGCGGAGCATCGTCTACAATTACCACGCGATGTCGAATCGTTTTCCGCTCGCCGAGGCCGTGCTTGCGAATAAGGTGCCGGCGGCGACGGTTGATGAAATGGCCTTGCATACGCTTTGGATGATGGCGAAGACAGGCTTTCTGACAGGGGCCCCGCGCAAGGCGGGCGCGATTAATACAGACGAGCATCACCGTCTCGCGCGTGCGGAGGGCGCGGCGAGCCTCGTCCTGCTCAAGAACGCGAAGGGCGTTTTGCCGCTCAACGAGAAGAAGATCAAGAAGCTTCTTGTCATCGGCAAACTCGCAGACGTGAAACAGTGTCACAAGGGTAACTCGGGCGAGGGGCGCGTGCCGTACGAGATTACACTCTTCGCCGCGCTTAAAGAGCGTCTTGCGGGGAAGGAGGTGACGCTTATGCCGTTCTGTGAGCGGGTCGACTACGAGAAGACGGACACGTCGAACGCGGAAGCGACAGGTGGCCACGCGCTCGCGCAGAAGACATCGTCCGACTGGTGCGATGCGAAGGATCTTAAGGCGGCGGCTGAAGCGGCCGACGCGGTGATCGTTTTCGTGGGCACAGAACTCGGCTATCAGGAGAACATGGAGTCGGAGAGTCGTGACCGCAAGAGCATGGACTGGCCCGAGAAACTTCAACAAGCGATGCACATGATCCTCGGTTGGAACGTGAAGAACCTCGTTGTTGTCTCGCGCTCGGGTACGCCTGTCGGCTATACGTGGACGGACAAGGCGGACACGATTCTCCAGACGTCCTATCTCGGCATGGAGGAGGGTCACTCAATCTGCGACGTCGTCTTTGGCGATGTGAACCCGAGCGGCAAGCTCGCGCAGACGTGGCCGAAGACCTACGCCGACACGGCGGTTGCGCAGATGGGCACCTACAACGCGAAGAACGTTGTCTATAACGAGCGCTTCTATGTCGGCTACCGCTGGCATGACGCGAAGAATATTGAGCCGCTCTTTGCGTTCGGGCACGGGCTTAGCTACACGACGTTCGCCTACTCGGACATCGCGGTGGCGAATGCGGGCGATGACTTTGTTGTGACGGTGAAGGTTGCGAACACGGGCAAGGTTGCAGGCGCGGAGGTCGTCCAGATTTATGCGTCCTATCCGGATGCGAAGGTCGAGCGTTGCGTCAAGGAACTGAAGGGCTTTAAGAAGGTCTTCCTGCAGCCGGGCGAGGAAAAGACGCTCTCAATCCCCGTGCGCACGCGCGATCTCGCATACTGGGACGAGTTCAACCACGCCTTCCGCGTTGATGCGGGCGAGGTTACGTTCCTCGTCGGCTCGTCGAGCGCGGACATCCGTGGACGCGCAAAGGCCGAGATTCCGTCTTGCGTCATCTACCGATAGGCGACAACGCCAAGCGAGGACTCAAGAGGGGGCGCGTTCGGAATCGAACGGCCGTGCGCGGTGCGCGTGATTTCGCTTAGATCAGGTTGCGGAGAGCGCAGAAAAGCGATATAATATTAAGAATTATACAAAAATAGGACGAGACGCGTTTTATGAAAAAGATTCTTTTGGCCGCATGTCTTGTATGCGGCTTTGTTTTAATGTTGAACGCCGAACAGGCGGCGGCCGTCACGCAGGCGGATTTGCAGACAATTATTGAGCGACTCAACCGCTTGGAGGCGGAAAATAAGGCGCAGGCAAAGCGCATTGCGGATCTTGAAAGTCAGAATCGCGCCCTTCTTGGATCGACCGCGCCGGCGACAGGCGAGTCAACGACGGACGAGTCGGCAAAGGAATCTTCTTCGTCCATCGCGCGAGCAACGGACGAGGGAACGCAAGTCTCCGACTCGGGCCGCGTTTACGAGCCGAAGTCGGGGCGCAAGTATTACCTTGCCGATGCGACGGCAAATATTTTTGAGCCGCTCTCGAAGGCGGGTCTTCGTCTCACGCCCTATGGCTACATCGTCTTTGAGGGCGTCTATTCATCGCGGCCGCTCGCGAACGATTGGTCGGCCGACTTTGTGAAGGCGAAGGGGCGTGCGAATAATACGACCTTGTCGGTGCAAGACTCCATTATGGGCGTCCAGTTTGAGACGCCTGAGGCTGATCACGGCTGGACGTTCTCAGGTCGCGCCGAGTTTGATCTCGCCGGTGGCAACCAGAATAGTTATGACTTCCACTGGCGCCATCTCTACGTGGACGCGGCGCATGAAAGCGGTTGGTCAATCCTCTTCGGTCAGACGTGGCATCTTTGGAAAATCGTCTCGCCGTCCGAAATCGACGGCGCATGGCTTGAGAACGCGGGTCACCCGTATCGTCGTAGCCCGCAACTTCGCGTCACCAAGAAGTGGGACTGGGACGATAGCTCGCTTGAGGCGCGCGTCGGCATCGTGAAGGGCGGCCCGGGTATGGGCGGCGACCGCGACAGCGACGGCGTGCAGGACAACACGGCCTCGGCGTGGGCGCTCTTTGAGGGTGCGCTCGTTTATAATCAAGAGGCCGCGTGGCAGGACAAGAACGACTCGCTGCAGGACGGCCGCTGGCTCTTCGGCATCGGTGGCCAGTACGGCAACGACCGCTCGCACCGTCTAACGGGCTTTGACGGAGATGGCAAAGGCGTGTATGACGGTTCGGAAGACGAGTACAAGAGCATGATGGGCATGGTCGCGGCGTCGCTCCCGATCTGGCGCTTCACGCTCACGGGCCAGTTCTACGCCGGCCAGAATCTCGGCGGTGTCCAGGCCGGTTGTGGCCAGCGCGTCTCCTACAACACGTATGGCGACAAGGGCAAGGAAGTCCGTACGATCGGCGGTTTCATTGACCTTGGCTACAAACTGAACGACACATGGTCGTTCGCGGTGGGCTGGGGCTGCGACGATCCGTTTGACCGCGATGTTGAGGGTTCCCTCGCGGGCGTGGACGGCATTCTCTACAACGATCGTGCCTATATTGCCGCGTTCTATCGCATCACGACAAACTTCAGACTTGGGCTTGAATACGCGCGGCTCATGACGCGTTACAACGAGCGGATCCATGGTGAGTCGCACGCCGCCGACTATGACGCCGACCGCGTTCAGTTCAGTGCCTTCTATGACTTCTAAGGATTTTATGGAAAAGAAAAGAGCATCGTGGTCGGGCCAATTGGCCTTCATTCTCGCCGCCGCGGCGTCGGCAATCGGTCTTGGAAACCTCTGGCGCTTCCCGTATCTCGCGGCGCAGTATGGTGGCGGCATGTTTATTGTCGTCTACCTCTGCCTCGTTGTCACGCTCGGCTTCACGCTCATGCTGACCGAGATCGCGATCGGGCGCAAGACGCAGCAGTCGCAATTGACGGCCTACACGCAGCTGAAGGGGCACGGCGCGCTGAAGGTCTTGGGCGTCGTCGCGACGGTCATTCCCGTTTTGATCACGCCCTACTACTGCGTCATCGGCGGCTGGGTGCTCTACTACTTGAAGGCCTACGCGCTTATGGCGTTCACGGGCGCGGCGCCGATGGGCGAAGCGGCGGCGGGCGCGGGTGACTTCTTCAACGGTTTCATCTCCGCGCCGTTCGCGCCGTTCGGCTACGGCATGATCTTCGTGCTCGGTTGCGCGGGCGTCATCCTCCTCGGCGTCAAGAACGGCATCGAAAAGTCAAACCTCATTATGATGCCGCTTCTCTTTCTGATGGCGATCGGCATCGCGCTCTACGTCATCTTCCTGCCGGGCTCGGGCGCGG
>CAVHJW010000103.1:0-4893 GCA_963636335.1 bacterium | reverse complement strand
GGCAGCGGATCGTGCTCAAGAAACATCGTCGCGTAGATCGGCACATAGCTCGGGAATTCCTTCTCGACTTCGCCTTCACCACACAGAACCATTGCGTCCTTCAACCCGTAGTCGGCGACCGACAGCACCGCGTCGAGCGCCGCATGATGGCGATAGCCCGCGCCCGACTTGACCTCGAGCGGACAGACCGCGCCGCCGCGCTCGATCAGGAAGTCGACCTCGCCGTGGACTTTCGAGTTGAAGTAGTAGATCTTCTCGTAGCCATGCGCTCGCAGCTCCTGCGCGACGAAGTTCTCGTAGACCGCGCCGAAGTTGACCAGTCCGTCTTCCATCAGCAACTTGAGCTGGATGCCTTCCGCATACTGGCACGCCAGCAATCCGACGTCGTTCATGAACAACTTGAAGAGATTGGCCTTCTTCGCCAGTTCGAGCGGGACCTTCGGCGCGTCAACGTTATAGACGGGAATCGCAACGCCCGCCTTCTCCAACCAGACGAAGTTGTCCTCAAGTCGGTCAAACTTCGCCTTCGCCCGGACGTCGTTCAAGTAGAAACGCTTGTTCGGACGATTCAACTCCGACGGAATCAGCTCCATGACGCGCACGATGCGAAGCCGCTCCTCCTCGTCATATCGCGATGCGTCTTTCTTGTATTCAACGAGGATGGCCTTCTGCAGACGCGCGACCGTGCGAAGGTCGTGCGTGTCCAGATAACTCTGAACAACCGCCGGCATTCCGCCGACGACAAGATACAGCCGAAAGAGCTTCATCAACCGCTCATGAAGCGGAACGGGAACGATGCCTCCGTTTTCGAAATGCTTCCGCGCCAGAGCCAGCGCATCCTCCCCGACACCGTTGGCTCGCACGAACTCCTCAAAGTCGAGCGGGAACATCTGCACCTCGCGCAAATAGCCAACGGGCGCCGAACGGACGTCCTTCAATTCCACGCCCAGAAGCGAACCGCTGAGCACATACTGGAAACGTCCGTCGTCAACGAGAAACTTGATGAACGTGACGACCTCGGGACAAGCCTGAACCTCGTCGAAGAAAATCAGCGTCTCGCCCGGCACAAGGGCAGTCCGCGTGAACATCGAAAGCAGCGTGAAGAAATCTTCTTCGCTCGTCGTCTCCGCAAAGAGAGCCTTCGCCTTCGGATTCTTGATGAAGTTAATCTCGACGAAATGTGCGTAATGTTCGCGGGCAAACTCGCGAATGATAAACGTTTTGCCGACCTGACGTGCCCCAGAGACAAGGAGCGCCTCCTTGCCATTCCGTTCAAAGAACACCATCAGTTCTTTCGCTATTTTACGCGCAACCATCTTGTTTCTCCAAATTACGCGCACATTATACCACACTCTCTGCCACTTTTTCAAGTCGCTTGGCAAAGATTTTGCCACTTATTCAGGATCATTCAAAGGGTCTGTCCCCAACTGCGCTTGCGCACATTAGGTCGCCATTGGGTGGATGCGGCAAGCAAGCTGTCGCTGATTTCCCGTGGCGTCTCGCGCTCGCTTGGGCGCAATCTAAACCCCACCGGGCGAACAAGGTGTATTATACAAAAATTCGCCCACCACCGGATGAGCGAATTTACCATTCATCGTTTTCGCGATCAATCGGCGCTTTCTTGCAACAAACGACAAGCGAACTTCACAATCTCAACGCATGGGCGCTTCTTATAATACTCCGCCGTGCGCGACTCGGGCTGTGCGCCTGCTGTTGTCGGCACGCCCGCAAGAAGCTCGCGACAAACGATGGAGCCCATCTCCTCTTTAAAGCGCGCGGCAAACGCCTGAATACGCGGATAGGCGGCCATCTTGTCTCCGCCCGCACGCGCACCGATAACCATCGCCGCCGCGCTCATCGCGCCGCAGACCTCGCGCAGACGGCCAACGCCACCGCCGAGCCCGCACGCCAGGCGCTTGGCCGTCTCTTCATCAACACCGAGTTCGTCGGCAAATGCTGCCAAAACGGCTTGCGAACAATTGCATCCACTCTTAAAGAGCGTCTCGGCCTTTTCTTCACGATTCATCTTCGTTCCTTTCACGTTTTAATTGTCCCAAGGTAGCCACAAGCGCGCGACTCGCACAAACGGCGGCGGCAACGAGCGGATGACGCCTCGATGTCGGAAAGCGAAAGAGCGCGTCACGCACGAAAGCATCTTGCGTATAACGAAAGAACCCACGGCGCGCCTTCAAAAGTTCAAGAGATGAAAAGACCGCGCTCGCCTCAAAGTAGCGCATCACATCGCCGCCCGCGCGTGCGGCAATCGCCTGTCGGTTCTTGAGTGCGGCGAACTTGTACGGATAGTAGACATCGGGCCGAAGGCGCGTTGAGAGAACACCCCCCGCGCCTGGCGTGTAATCATAGAGACATTCTGAAATCGTGACAACGCGCGTTGCGCACGTTGCACACGCCGCGAGGAACGGCGCGTCCTCAAAGAGACGGAGTGATTCGTCAAAGCGGATGGCGTTCTTTTCCAGAAAGTCGTGCCGATACGCGCCGCGCCACACACCCCCCATCTCGCGGCGAGCGAAAAGATCACCGCCTGCATTCCAACGGCGAACATCTTCAAAAGAGAGGCCGAAGAACGCGGGCAAGAGCGCGTCGCGGACAGCCGCATTCCCCTTGAGGTCGTAGGTGTGCTTCAGCGGGTAGAGGTCAAAATTGGAGAGAACGAAGTCAGCCCCCGTCTCGGAAAGAGCCTGAAGATGCGCCGAGAAGAATGATGGTCGCACCGCATCATCCGCGTCCGCGAAGAAGATCACCTCGCCCGTTGCGCGGCGAAGCCCCTCGTTGCGCGCCCACGAGAGGCCGCGCGCGGTCGAGTCGTCAACGACGATCGTCTCGAGGTCAAGACCCGCTGACGCTACCTTCGCCGACTGGAGAAGGCGCGGGAGCGTCGGCCGGTTCGACGGGTGGCACGGGATGATCAGGCTGAGTTTCAACTTTTGGCTCCTCCGCTTTGATACTCGCGGCCGTCTGCGCCGCAGAACGCGTTGGGTTCTTCGCCATAAACTCCCACGCGAATGTCTTATAAGCATCAGCACCCTTCGAGCGCGGATCGAGGAAGACAACGGGCGTGCCCGTTGACGGCGCCTCCGAAACGCGCACATTGCGCGGAATCAGCGTCTCGTAGACCTTCTCGCCAAAGTGGCCACGCACTTCAGCGATGACCTCTTGCGTGAGGCGCGCGGTCATATTGACCATCGTAAAGACAATGCCATTTAGTTCAAGCGCTGGGTTGACGCTCGCACGAATCCGCTCGATTGAACCCGTGATGAGAACAAGCCCATCCATCGCGAGGAACTCGGCTTGAATCGGGATAAGAACGCTGTCGGTCGCCGCGAGCGCCGAGGTCATGACAATGCCGAGCGACGGCGGGCAGTCGAGAATAATGTAGTCAAACGCGCCCGATTCCTTCACGGGGGCGAGGGCATCGCGAATCATGGAGAGACGATCCTCACGCATGCCAAACTCAAGTTCCGCGCCCGCGAGATCAACTTCCGATGGAATGATGTTGAGGTTCGGCCACTTGGTCGGCTGAATGACGTCTCCAATCTCCTTCGCGCCCGTGAGAACCGCATAGAGCGATGTACCCGCTTGCTTCTCAAGGCCGAGACCTAGCGTCGCGTGCGCTTGCGGATCGAGATCCACGACAAGCACGGCACGATGGCGCGCCGAGAGTGCCGCCGCGAGGTTGACGACTGTTGTCGTCTTGCCGACGCCACCCTTCTGGTTTGCGATTGCGATGATCTTCGTCTGACGTTCCATGCCGTGTCTTTCCTCTTTCAATTTTACTTCGCCCAAGCCCCATTGACTAAAACAACTTGCCGCTCTTTTGTAGCTCCGAGATATTGCGCCCCGCACTCCGATTCACCTCGCGAAGCCAAAGCTCAACGAGCGCGACGTCCCACGGCTCATCCACGCACTGGATGACCGCCGCAAACTTGTCACCCGAATCAAGAACTTCCTTTTTGACGCGGTCGGTCACAATCGAGAGGCGATCGGTGACAATCTGCTCAGAGAAATTATCGGACTTCAAGTGATAGCCGTAGCGCAAGATGCGCAGATGCTCCTCATGCTCCTTTAAGAACTCAAAGTACGCACGCGCCTCGTCACCAAAGCCCTCCATATCGGGGGCTTGGAAATGCGGCGCGATCACAAGCGGCTGATGGGCTTCAAGCCGCCCTTCGCGCACGCGCACCTTACCGGGGTTATCATCAAGCTCCGAGATGAGGTGGTAGTTCACAAGCGTGTTGCCGAATGTCTCAAGCCGATGAGACGGCTCGACGAGAAAGCGTGCGCTCTTCGCCGCGTACCACCGGTCAAACTCGGGATTCGAACTCACGCGCCCTTTCCGCAGCACTTCTTATACTTCTTGCCGCTACCGCACGGACACGGATCATTACGCCCAATCTTCGGCTCTTCGCGAACAGTCGGCTTTTCAGGAACGAAGTCACCGTCTTCAAACTTCCACCCATCAGCCTCTTTCACGAACGTCGAGACCTCGTGGTGGTTGCAGAATTTGCCGCCCGATGTGTAGAGCGCACGAAATTCAACGACACCCGTTGTGTCGTCTTTTTGACCCTTCTCGGTGCGCAGAATCTCAAGGCCGTGCCACTCGGCCATCTCCGACCACGTGCGCGAAGCCTCAAGATCGCATTGATCCTGAACAGCCTTTGTGGCGGATGTTTTCAGAAATTCAACCGCGCCCGTCACGTACGATGAGTAGCGCGCGCGCATCAAGGCCTCAGCCGTCTCAGCCTTTACGACACCCGCAATAATGGGACCACAGCAGTCGCCGTAGGTCTTACCTGATTTACAAGGACAAAGATCTGTGTTTTCCATAGAAAAGATATTTTACCAAAAAAGAGAGGCGTCTGTGCAGAAAAGTGC
>CAVHJW010000102.1:0-4928 GCA_963636335.1 bacterium | reverse complement strand
CGCGTGAAGGCGACGAGACGATCATCTCGTGGTCGCCCACGAACACGCTCGCCACCTACACGGTGATTGGCGTCACGAATCTCACCGATCGCACGTGGGTTGAGACAAATGACGCGAATCGCGCGGGTCTTCGCTTTTTCCGTGTCCGCGCTACCCGGAAAAAATAAGCGAAACGGTCTCCGCCGGTGTTAATTGAAGACGATGAAAAACAACTTCTTTCTTTTGCTCTCGCTTACGCTTCTTGCCGCGCCGCTTTGGGGCGCGAACCTTGACGCGACCGATATTCATGCGGCCGCCGAGAATTTTATTCGCTCGGATTCGGTTGGTGCATCTCTTCTTTTTGGTCGCACTATCAAGTCGGTCGAGAAAAAGGGCGCGCTCTACCTTGTTCGTCTCACGCCATCTGGCTATGTTGTTTTCTCGGGGAACGACCTCGCCGAGCCTGTCGTCGCATTTTCAACGAATGACTACGTTGAGGAGGCGGGCTCGCCATTGACCTCGCTCCTCGCTTTGGCTGACACGAATGCCGTTGCCGCCGCCGTCTTAGAAACGACTGATATCGCGAGGCCCTTCGCGTCGTCAGCCTGGGCGGGGACGACATCATCCACGCGCCGCGCCGCAAAGTGGGCGACGTTGCTCGGTCGCGCGGACAACGATGAGACGCGTATCTATCGTGCGCTCACGGCGGCGCGACACAAGGACACGCTCGCTGTGAAGGTGCCCGCTTTTTTGACGACACAGTGGCGTCAACAACAACCCTATAACGATTACGCGCCCGTTGATCTTTTGGCTCTTGTTGCATCCGAGAAACGACAACGTTACGTCTGTGGGTGTGCGGCGACGGCCTACGCGCAGGTTCTCAACTATTGGCAATGGCCGCGCCGATTTGACGGCGTCGTAGAGGCGGATCATACGACTGACGGTCATACATCGCCGTTCACCGTCCGCTTTGATGGGCGCGCGCCTCACGACTGGAGCGCGATGAAGAATACGTATGCGCAAGGCTCGTCGTCAACAGGCTACGATCTGCGTGACTCTGTCGCTGAATCAATACGCTATCCCATCGCGCGGCTCGTCATGCAGGCTGCCGTCCTCGCACGGATGGGATATACGAAGATAGGCGCGGGCGCGGTCTTCGGCACGGCGGAGGCTGCGACGCCTTGGTTTGTTGCGACGAACCAGATGTTTCGCACGTCGGCGAAGAACGATGCGGCGTTTTTTGCACTTCTTCGCGCAGATATGGAACGGAAGATTCCCGTCCCGGTGGCGATTCCAGAACATCAAGTTGTTGCGAATGGTTGGGCGGAGGATGAATACGGAACGAGCTTCGTCGCGCTCAACTTCGGCTGGGGCGGGAATAATGATGGCTATTTTAATATTACGGAGACCGATACGAAGACGACGAGAAATGGCTACATCAATATCGCAATTTTGGGTTACACGCCACTCAAGACCGTCCAGGTCGAGCCGCTCCCCGATGTGAGCGCGCCAGATCTCACACTCTCGTGGTATGCGCCGCCGCGCCTCGCGGATGACTATGAAGGCTACGATGTGCGTATTCGATCTTACGACAACGTGAATACGACGGTTCGGCAGGATTTCTCGTCCCTTGCCGTGACAAATGCATCGCCGACGGGGATCTTCGTCGGCACTGTCACGGATGCTGATATCGGCAACGCAACACCGCTCCTTCGTATCCGTCCGCGTGCGTCGGGTGATTACCTTGTCATGGACGCAGAGATGGTGACGGAGGCGACAACGTTCTCATATCGCCTCCGCTATGACCGCGCCCTAGGTCTTTCTGTTTGTATTCAGCTGAGCCACGACGGAAGTGCGTGGGAAGATCTTGACACCCCCACCCTCGGTACGGGTGCCGATAAAGCCGATTGGGCAACGCGCAGCCTCTCGCTCGGCGCGTTCGCGGGGAAGCCCGTCTATTTGCGCGTTCATGTGACGAGCGCGGGCGACTCTTATCCAGGGAGCGGCGCGTTTCTGGGCGTCCAACTGGATGATTTTGAGATGACGAACGTTCTCCATCTCAATGAGCGGCACGTCTTCTGCGACAAGGCGACGCGCACGGCGACGCTGACAGGGCTTGAGATTGGAAAGGTTCATCTTTTTACCGTGACGCCTCGGTGCGAGGGCGCGGTAGCGAGCGCGAGTGTCCACACGCGCATCGCGGCAACGGGCGAATCGTTCCCCGCCATCTCGTCCGTGACGTCGTTCTCGGCGACGAGCGCACCTGTCGTTGAAGGGTTTTTCCGCGAGTGTGCGCGTGGGACGAACGTCTTTCTCGTCGCGTGCTCAAAGAACGTAACGACGCTTCAGGCGTGGCCGAGTCATCTGACGCTCGTCCCCGATGAGGCTGTTGAAGTCTGCTCGCTTGGCGAGGGGCAATTTGTCGTGACGGTGGACGGAAGCCGCATTGATTATCGGAATGATCGCACGCGCATGATTCTGACGCTTGCCGCTTCAACGGCGGGTGGCGCGACCGCATATAAGGATCTTTCGCTTCGTTTCTCCGATGAACAAACACCCGATGCGGCGTACGAAAAGCCCGCGCCGAAGGAGACGACGACGAGCATTCCGGTGCCGTACACGTGGCTCATTGAGAAGGGGCTTGCGACGGCGGACGCGAGCGCGGAGGAGATGGAAAGGGCGGCTGAACGCGACACGGACGGTGATGGTTACGCGAATTTCGCCGAGTATCTCTGCGGCACGGATCCGCTTGATGCGGCCGATGCGTTCAAGGTCTTCATCTCGCGTGAAGGCGACGAGACGATCATCTCGTGGTCGCCCACGAACACGCTCGCCACCTACACGGTGATTGGCGTCACGAATCTCACCGATCGCACGTGGGTTGAGACAAATGACGCGAATCGCGCGGGTCTTCGCTTTTTCCGTGTCCGCGCTACCCGGAAAAAATAAGCGAAACGGTCTCCGCCGGTGTTAATTGAAGACGATGAAAAACAACTTCTTTCTTTTGCTCTCGCTTACGCTTCTTGCCGCGCCGCTTTGGGGCGCGAACCTTGACGCGACCGATATTCATGCGGCCGCCGAGAATTTTATTCGCTCGGATTCGGTTGGTGCATCTCTTCTTTTTGGTCGCACTATCAAGTCGGTCGAGAAAAAGGGCGCGCTCTACCTTGTTCGTCTCACGCCATCTGGCTATGTTGTTTTCTCGGGGAACGACCTCGCCGAGCCTGTCGTCGCATTTTCAACGAATGACTACGTTGAGGAGGCGGGCTCGCCATTGACCTCGCTCCTCGCTTTGGCTGACACGAATGCTGTTGCCGCCGCCGTCTTAGAAACGACTGATATCGCGAGACCCTTCGCGTCGTCAGCCTGGGCGGGGACGACATCATCCACGCGTCGCGCCGCAAAGTGGGCGGCGTTGCTCGGCACATCGTGCACGGCAGATGACATCGCAAAGCCGCTTGGTGCGCGGGCGGATTCTTCGTCGCTGACCGTTCTGGTCAAGCCGCTCATGACGACAACGTGGAGTCAGTGGCAACCATACAACGACTATGCACCAATCAATCAGGGGGCGGTGGATGAGAATGCGTCTCCCTATCGCCATCGCCACGCCTGCGGGTGTACGGCGACGGCTTACGCGCAGATTCTCAACTATTGGCAGTGGCCGACGCGGTTCGATGGTATCGTGCAGGTTGATCATTCTACAAGTGGCGAGATGTCGCCGTTCACCGTCCGCTTTGACGGGCGTACGCCCCACGACTGGAACGCGATGAAGAATACGTATGCGCAAGGCTCGTCGTCAACAGGCTACGATCTGCGTGACTCTGTTGCTGAATCAATACGCTATCCCATCGCGCGACTCGTCATGCAGGCCGCCGCCCTGTCCGAGATGGCTTATGCGGTGAGTGAGTCCAGTGCGAATATCGCAACGGCGGTTAAAAACAACCCGTGGTATACGAAGACAAACACCGTTTTCCGAGTGAATGTTAATGATGATGCGACGTTTTTCGGGTTGATTCGATCGGACATCCAGAGGGGTATTCCCGTTGCCGTGACCGTCCCAGGGCATCAACTTGTTGCGCACGGTTGGGCGCAAGACGCGGAGAATACGCAGTATATCTATCTCAACTACGGGTGGGGCGGCACATCTGACGGCTACTTCAACATCACGGAAGGCAATCGGGCGCAGACGAGTGGCTATGTTGAGTCTGCCGTTCTCGGGCATACGCCCATCAAGACGGTGCAGATGGATCCGCTCTCGGACGTGAGCACATCGCCCGTCACGCTTCGTTGGCAGTCGCCGAAATGTGTTGCGGACTCGTTTGAAGGCTATGATGTTCTCGTTCGGAAGGGCGGCGCAACGCTTTCGGATGGGGTGGAAGACTTCTCGTCATACACGACGGCGACAGATTCTGAGACGGGCCTTTTCGTGGGCGTTGTTTCGGGTATCGGAAATGAGACGAATCTTCTGCGTGTGAAGTCGCGTCCATCGGGTTCGTTCATCTTGATGGACGAGAAAGTCTTGACGAATACCTCGGTTCTGACGTATCGGTATCGGTATTACTGGACCCTCGGCCTCGATGTGCGCATTCAGGCGCGGTTTAACAGCGGCGTCTGGGAGGATCTTGACGTTCTTCCGCTCGGTGACGGACGTTCTGAGTCAGATTGGCAGATGCGCCAGATGGCTCTGGGCGATCATGCTGGCGAAACAATCTCACTTCGTGTCTTCGCCGAGAACAAGGGAGGATCTAGTTCTAGCGACATCGCGAAAATCGGCGTGCAACTGGACGACTTTCTCTTGACCGACGTTTTATCGTTTGACGAAACGCACATTTCGTGCGATAAGTCGGCGCGGTCGGCGACACTCGGTGACCTTGAAGAGGGCGCGACCTATGTCTTTACCGTGACGCCTCGGTGCGAGGGCGCGGTAGCGAGCGCGAGTGTCCACACGC
>CAVHJW010000101.1:0-4981 GCA_963636335.1 bacterium | reverse complement strand
AGCGCGTTTGCTTGGGGTGCAAAAGGTCACGAGTTCAAATCTCGTCCGTCCGACCATTTTTCAGGTAAGAGCGATCAGTCATATCGGCAATAGAGGCGATTATCTCGTCTCCTTCTCTTTGCTCTTTCTCTTTGGTTGAGGCGAGAAACGAACAAGGCTCACTCATGAATTTCCAATCCCCCCTTGACACTGGACATGAGATTATGATAAAATCTCTGACCATTGTGACAAAAATAAGGAATGTGTCAATTATGAAGAAACTCGTTTTGAGCCTCGTCGCGGTGATGTCAATGGGATCTGTCCTTGCGGCTGGTTTCGGCCTTTATGAGGCATCGGCACGCGGTAATGCGCTCGGCGGCACGCTCGTCGGCTCAACAAAGGATGCGTCGGCGGTCTACTACAACCCCGCGAATATGACAGAGACGACGAATGTGTCAGTCATGGTCGGCGCGACGATGGTGTGGCTCTATTCCGATATCGCCGTGGATTACAAGAGCGACCGGAATATGAACCCTGGCATCTTTTGCATCCCACACTTTTACGTGACGACACCAGTCTGGGGCGATCTCTTCTTCGGTCTTGGCATCTATTGTGAGGACGGCCTCGGCACGCGCTATGGAGACGACTGGGCGCTCGCGGGTGACACGACGAAGACGACGATGGAGCAGTTCACGCTCAACCCGAACCTCGCCTATAAGATCACCGACTGGTGGTCGGTCGGCGCGGGGCTCAAGATGAGCTACATCACGTTCTACAACAAGGGGCATCCGCACTGGGACAAGAGAGTGGGCACTCAGGGCTACAACCTCACGAGCGAGCTTGACGGCGACGACATCACGATGGGCTACAACTTTGGCACGACGTTCGAGCTCTTGGACAGTCAGGATCTCGGCCGTCTCGCGCTCGGCGTTGTTTACCGTTCGCAGTTGAAGCACAATATCTCGGGCGACTACGACATCAATGGCACGATTCCCGTTTCAACAGGCCGTGGCACTATTTCGCTTCCGTATTCCCGGACTGGCGGCGACACGCATAGTGACGCGAGTGCGCGCCTCACGCTTCCACAGTCCATCACCGCTGGCTTGAACTGGGACTCCCCGAAGGATGTCTGGCACGTGGGTCTTGCAACGACGTGGACGCAGTGGAGCTGCGTGGACACAATCTCGTTCAAGATTCCAGCGAAGAAGATGGATTCGACAACGGGTCGCCTTGTGCCGACCTCCTACGACCTGCCGCTGAACTGGGATGACGTCTGGCGCTTCTCGCTCGGTATTGAGTATGAAGCGACGGATGACCTCGCCCTGCGCCTCGGCTACGTCTTTGACATGGATCCGTCGAACAAAGACTATGGTACAACGATGCTGCCAGGTGGTCACCGTAACATCATCGGTCTCGGCTTCGGCTATAACATCTGGGATAACCTACGCCTCGACATTGGCTACAACCTCGTGATCATGGTGGCCTCCAGCCGCGAGATTACGGTGAACGGTCAGCCGCATCTCTTCAAGGTTGAGAACGCCTACTCGCACATGCTCGGCGCGTCGCTCTCGTATACGTTCTAAGATCAGGTGAGGCATGGCCAAAAAGACCGTCAATCATCGTGAAAGACGGCGCGAGATTCGCGCGAAGAGCCTGGGGCTTTTCGCGCGTTTCGGCTTTGATGCGGTCAACTTTGGTATGATTGCCGAGGCGTGTGGCATTTCCCGCACGCTTCTTTATACCTACTTTAAAGACAAGCGTCAGATTTTCAACGAGGCGATAGACGAGGCCACGGGCATTATCGGCGTTCGCTATCGTGAGGTTGTGAAGACGCGTTTGCCCGCGGATGCGAAACTGCGTCAGATTTGCATTGACGTTTTCGCGCTCCTTTTTGACAACCGTGACTTCCTCTGTGTCATTGTTGACTTTCTGTGCACGGCGCGGCGCAGTGGCAAGATTCCCGTCGACAATGTGATGCGCCACACGGTGGGGCTGCGCCGCATTCTGCACTCCTTCATTGTTGAGGCGATTCATCGGGGCGAATACGCAAGTGCGCTCAATGCGAACCGCGCGACGTCGCTCCTCTACTCGCAGTTTGAGGCGGCGATTTTGCGCATCGCCATTTCGGGCCAGTCGGAGATCGCCGAGTCGATTGATGCGGTGAATACCATTCTTTTCTCCTTCCGCCGGTCTTAGAGTCGCGGTTGCAGGAAGGCGGTTGTGGTATAATAAGAACCATGAATGTTTACAATTCGCTGACGCGCCGCGTTGAGGCGTTGAGTCCTCTTGAGAATAACACGATTCGCCTTTACACGTGCGGGCCGACCGTTTATAATTTTGCGCACATCGGAAACTTCCGCGCCTATGCGTTCGAGGATATTCTTCGGCGCGTCATTCAGTTCAACGGTTTCAAGGTGAAGCAGGTGATGAATTTGACGGACGTTGACGATAAGACGATTCGCGGCGCAAACGCGGCGGGCGTCGCGCTCACGACCTACACGAAGACTTACAAAGACGCCTTCTTCGCCGATCTCAAGAAGCTCAATATTGAGCCCGCCGAGGTCTATCCAGCGGCGACCGATCATATTCCTGAGATGATTGCGCTCGTTGAGAAATTGATGGAGAAGGGCGTTGCCTATCAGAGCGAGGACGGCTCGGTCTATTTCAAGGTGCGCGCGTTCGCGGGCTACGGTAAGCTCGCGCACATTGACTTTGATCACCAGCAGACGGGGCTTCGTTGTGCGGCGGACGAATATGATAAGGAGAATGTCGGCGACTTCGCGCTTTGGAAGGCCTGGGAGCCGAGCGATGGTCCCGTCGGTTGGGACTCGCCCTGGGGGCGCGGCCGCCCGGGCTGGCACATCGAGTGCTCGGCGATGTCAATGAAGTATTTGGGCGAAACATTCGACCTTCACACGGGCGGCATCGACAACCTCTTTCCGCACCATGAGAATGAGATCGCCCAGGCCGAGGCCGCAACGGGTAAGATGTTCGTGAAGACGTGGATGCATTGCGCCCACCTGAAGGTTAACGGCGAGAAGATGTCGAAAAGTCTCGGCAACTTCTTTACACTGCGCGATGTCATTGAAAAGGGCTACACGGGTCGCGAGATTCGTTATGTGCTTGTGAATGCCCACTATCGCACGGGCCTCAATTTTGCGTTCTCTGCGCTTGACGACGCGCGAAAGTCTCTCGCGCGTATTGATGCGTGCGTTGAGGCGGTTGCGAAGATTGCGGGCGATGGCGCGCCTGCGGCAAACCTCGACAACGCCCCCGACTTCGCGAAGAAGGCGCTCGAAGACTTCGCGGCGGCAGTGAACGACGACCTCAATTTGCCGAAGGCCTTTGCTGCCACGTTTGAGCTTGTTCGCCATACGAATGCGGCGGTCGGCGCGGGCACGCTGACAAGCGAGGCGGCCTCAGGTGTCCTCGCGACGTTTAAGCGTATGGACGAGGTGCTCGGGGTTATCTTCTTTGAGAATGAGAAGAAGACGGTTGAAATCCCCGCCGATGTAAAGGCGCTCCTTGATCAACGTGCGGCGGCGCGAGCGGCGAAGAACTGGGCCGAGTCGGATCGCCTTCGTGATGCGATTGCGGCGGCGGGCTGGGCGGTCAAAGACTCCAAGGAGGGGCAGACATGCACAAGGATGTGAAGACGAAGGCTGAGTTTGATGCGGCCGTGGCAACGGGCAAGGTGCTCGTTGATTTCTGGGCGACATGGTGCGGGCCTTGCATGATGATGGGTGAGGCGATTCAGCGCGAGATTGAGCCGACGCACCCCGACATCACAATCGTCAAAGTGAATGTTGATGAGGCGCCCGAGATTGCGGCGGCCTTCGGCATCATGTCAATTCCAGCGCTCTTCTGCTACCGTGATGGCGTGCAGAAAGCGTCGTTTGTCGGCGTGACGCGCGTTGAAGAAATTCTCGCGGCGTTTTAAGTTAGGCGCGCTTTTCTTCGTCGAACGCGGCGAGAAGGGCGGGGGTTACATCGGCGAGCGACGAGACGCGCGCGCGCAGAGTTTTCTCTTTCGGACCGAACGCGACGAAGGGGACGGGGTTTCGCGTGTGCCCACGCTCGTTCATGGCTTCAATATTTCCGTGGTCGGCCGTCATCACGAGCGTGATGTCCGCAATTTCGGTGAAGCGCACGAGCGCGGAAAGAAATTGATCGTAGAGGCGAAGGACGGCGCAGGCGCGCACGTAGTCCATGGAGTGACCCGACACGTCCGTTTGGAAGAACTCAAAGAGCGTGAAGTCGTTTTTTCGCGCGATGTCAAAGAGGTGCTCGGCCGCGCGTTGGGGCGAGATGATGGCCGCCTCGGGATAGCGATCTTGAATGGTCTCGCGCGTGAGATCTTGTAAAACGGCTTCGTCGTTCATGAGGTCGCCAACTGTCGCGATCGTCTCGGGCGTCGTGAGCGCCATAACGGTCGTCACCGACTTGAAGCGGCGCGCGGCGAGTTCGTCGCGATTTTCAACGAGGTAGGCATCGGCAAAGCGGACGCGTTTTCCGCGCGCGTGGAGTTCTGTGAAGAGATTGTCTTTCTCGATAATCTGACGCAAGGCGAGAGGCGGAAAGCCCTCGCAGTGTCGACCCATCGCTTGGGGGCAATTAACGCCCGTGAACATCGTTGCCTGACCTGTCGCGGACTGCGGAAGACCTTCAACGCCGAGGCACGCATCAATGGGCTTTGCGTGCTTCTCAAAAAGGTGAAAGAGTGTCGGGCAGACTTCCTTGTTGATTGGATTGTCTGCCGAGGGCGCGGCGAGGCCGACGCCGTCAATAAAGAGGAATAGAACGTTCACGCGAGTCATCTTATTATAGCACATTTTTAATCTTCGTTTTTTTGTTGATTTCGCATTGTCGCGACAAGCATTATCGCAACGGAAGAAACGTGAATGCTGTTTTGCGGAATCTTGCCTACTTGCGTTCGTTCGCGAGAATATGGTACAATCTACTCATCTGTTCGGATAATTGTGCTGTTCGGGCGGAGAGATGA
>CAVHJW010000100.1:0-5106 GCA_963636335.1 bacterium | reverse complement strand
CCGCACTTCTCCTTGCCCGTGTCGATGAACATCTCGGTGTCCGGGCCGCACGGACCGGTCGTGCCGGCGGGGCCCCACCAGTTGTCCTCGCGCGGCAGGCGGAAGATCCGCTCGTCCGGAATGCCGAGCGACTTCCAGATCTGGACGGCCTCCTCGTCGGCCGGGATGTAGCCCTCCTCGCCTTCCTTGCCCTCGCCGCGGAAGACCGTGACGTTCAGCTGCTCCGGCGAGAAGCCGAGCTTCGTCGTGAGGAACTCGAAGCTCCAGGAGATCGCCTCCTTCTTGAAGTAGTCGTTGAGCGACCAGTTGCCGAGCATCTCGAAGAAGGTGAGATGCGCCGCGTCGCCGACCGCGTCGATGTCGCCCGTGCGGACGCACTTCTGCACGTCGGTGAGGCGCGTCCCGGCCGGATGCGGCATCGCGCCCATCAGATACGGCACGAGCGGATGCATGCCCGCCGTCGTGAAGAGAACCGTCGGGTCGTTCTCTGGAATCACCGAAGCACCGGGAATAATCTTGTGCCCCTTCGACTCAAAGAACTTGAGATACATGTCGCGCAATTCATCTGCCGTTAGATTCTTCATTGTCCTAACCTTGTCTTGTCCTTATTTTCCTTTAAGCAAGCGCGGCGAGTTTCTTCGCAACGATCCCACCCACGAGGCGCGGATCGGCCTTGCCCTTTGAAAGTTTCATAACCTGCCCCACGAAAAAGCCCGCGGCGGCCTTCTTGCCCGCCTTGAAGTCGGCAACAGGCCCTGGGTTCGCGGCGATGGCCTGATCCACGAACGCTTCAAGCGCACTCGTGTCCGAGACCGCGCCAAGCCCGCGCTCTTTTACAATCGCCTCGGGGTCGCCACCCTTCTCAAAAATCTCAGGCAAAAGTTCCTTCACGGTCGGTCCATTGATTGTCCCTGCGGCCGCCATTTTCACGAGCGACGCAAGCGCGGCGGGCGTCAGTGCGCACGCGCCAATCGTCTTGCCACTCGTGTTCAGAAGCGCCATAACATCGGACATGAAGAGGTTACAGAGCGTCTTCGCCGTCTTCTTATCAAGTCCTTTTGCGGCCGCCTCAAAGAAGTCGGCATTGGCCTTGTGCTGTGAGAGAACCTCGGCATCGTATTCAGCAAGACCATAATCGGCAATCATACGCGCGCGACGCGCATCTGGCATCTCAGGGAGAAGTTTTCGCCAGGCCTCGACTTGCTCGTCAGAAAGTTCAACGGGGACGAGATCGGGCTCGGGGAAGTAGCGATAATCGTGCGCATTTTCCTTTGAGCGCATTGAGGCCGTCTCCATTGCCTCGGGATCCCAACGGCGCGTCTCCTGCACGATGGGCACGTTCTGCGCAACGGCCGCACGCTGACGTTTCGCCTCGTAGACGAGCGCGGCGTGGATGCCCGAAAACGAGTTCATATTCTTGATTTCAACCTTCGTGCCGAGCGTCGTCTCGCCTTTTGGACGGATCGAAATGTTGACATCCGAGCGCATGTTGCCCTCTTCGAGATTGCAATCCGAAACGCCCGCGTAGACGAGTTTCTCCTTGAGCGCAGTCAGATAAGCGATGGCATCATCGGCCGACTCCATGTCGGGCTCCGAAACAATCTCCATAAGCGGTGTGCCGCCGCGATTGAAGTCAACGCCCGAGGTTGTTGCGTAATGGTTGATCTTAGCCGCATCTTCCTCAAGATGAATATGATTGATGCGAATCCATTTCTTCGTCCCATCCGCACGCGTAATCTCAACGCCACCGCCAAGGCACAGCGGATGCTCGTTCTCCGAGATCTGGTAGTCCTTGGCCATGTCGGGGTAGAAGTAGTTCTTGCGGTCAAACGTCGCGTGGCGGTTGATGGTTGAGCCGAGCATCAGACCCGACATGACCGTGAGGCGAATGGCCTCGCCATTCATCACGGGAAGCGCGCCCGGGTAACCGAGGCACACGGGGCAGACGTGCGTGTTGGGCTCCGAACCCGTCTCTAAGCGGCAGGCGCAGAACATTTTCGTCTTCGTCTTCAGCTGAACGTGGGTCTCAAGCCCGATCGTGTTCACAAATTCCATAACAGCATATTATACCATAAACGACTCAACGGACGACAGGATTGCGTCGGTGGAAGTCATCGTGTGCACCGTCGCCGGCAACGACTTTCGGAAGATTCCGCCATAATTTTTCGTCACGAGGCGCGGATCGGTGATGACGATGACACCGCGATCGGCCTTCGTGCGGATGAGCCGACCAAAACCTTGCCGAAACTTGATAACGGCCTCAGGAAGCGCATAGTCAAAGAAAGCGTTACCCCCCTCACGCACGACGCGCTCCCCACGCGCCTCGTTGACAGGATCGCCCTTCTGCGCAAACGGAAGGCGCGTGAGAACGACGCACGAAAGCGCCTCGCCCGAGACATCCACACCTTCCCAAAAACTCTGTGCACCAAAAACAACGACCTTCTCATGATTCTCACGCAAGGCGCGTGTCATGGCCTCGCGTGAGAGGTCTTCGCCTTGCACAACGAGGCGAATCCCTTGAGCCTCCAGAGCCCCTTCCACGCGCACAGCAACCGCGCGCATCATCTCATAACTCGTAAAAAGAACGAGTGCACGTGCCCGCGTCGTCTCAAAGAGGGAGGGCAAGAAACACGCCATCTCATCGGCGTAAGCAGCGGCGTTTGTCGTGGGGTCTGTGAAGAAATCCGCCGCAAGAACGCAGGCTTGACGCAAATAATTAAAGGGCGAAGCCGCCGTCAGAAAACGATAACGCGCACGGTCGTCAAAAACGCCAAAGCCCAAGTGCGTCATCATGTAGTTAAAGGTTGCGCCCACACGCAATGTCGCCGAAAGCAGGACGACCGAGTCCTTCACATCGTAAAGAACGTCGTGGAGCGTATCGGCCACAACGAGCGGCGCGGCCACGAGACGAACGGCGACAGAACGCCGCGTCGTGGGCGTCGTGCGCTCAATCCAATACGCATGCGTCTCTTTCTCGCCTTTCACGACGAAGGCCGCCTCGTTTGCAAAATCAACGAGCGCGTTCGCGGCCGCCGTGAGATGCATTTGCTCATCGGGATCTTCCGTTTTCTCAAGCCGCGCATGAAGCGCGTGAACAAGCGCGAGAAGCTTCGTCTCAAAATCACGTTGACGCTCTAAAAGTGTCTTCGTGTCGTCCCAATAAAGCCGTCCCAAGCCAAAGCGCACACAATCTTGACGGGCGGGGAGAATCTTCGACAAAAAGCGGAGATAGGCTTCGGCCGCACGCAAAAGTGCTGTCGTCTCCGTTGAAAACCCCTTATGATGTCGAAGAAGACGCTTGACGATGCGCGAGAGCGCGGCGAGCGAGAACTCACGCTGAAGTTGCTCCGTCGCGCAAGCCTCCAAATTGTGTGCCTCATCCAAAATGAGCCGCGCATAACTCGGCAAGATGCCACTCCCGGGCGAAAGGGCCTCGGCGAGAACGAGCGCATGGTTCGCGACGATTAGGTGCGCCTCGGCCGCACGTTGGCGCGCCTTGTAGACGAAACACTGGCGATAGAATGGGCAACGCCGCTTCGGGCACTCATCACTTGACCGCGAAAAGTGTGCGCGGTCAAGTCCATCAAAAGAATCAAGATCCCCATCAGGCGTTGAAAGAATCCATTGGATGAACGCGGGCATGATCGCTTGTTCGGCCGCGGGAAGTGTCCAGTAGCCCGCCGAAAAATACTCGCTCACCGCTTGCAGGCAAAGGTAATTGCCGCGCCCCTTTAAAAGCGCAACCTTGAAATCCTTCGCCGCCTCGCCGAGAATCGCAACCGCGCGCGGAATGTCAGATGACATGAGTTGCCCTTGCAAGTTGCGCGTCGCTGTTGAAACGACGACGGGTGTATCATTCGTCCACGCCCAACGAATCGCAGGGACAAGATAGGCGAGCGACTTGCCAACGCCCGTTCCCGCCTCAACCATCACGTGCTCACGGCGATTGAACGCGGTGGCAATAGCACCCGCCATCTCAATCTGCCCCGGTCGCTCTTCATAGCCCGCCATCGCGCCAAGCGTGCCGCCGCGACGCAGATGACCCTGCACGTCCTCAACATCAATAGACGAGCAGTCTTCGTGCGCAGGGAGGTGGCGCGTCCGAGACGGCGGGGGAATAAGCGCAATCGCCTTCGCCCATGTCGGATCGTCCATGAACGACGCGGGGTCTCTCACGCGCTCGTCCTTGTTACGCATCATGACCCTTTAAGCACGCTCCTGTTCGCGCCTTAAGTCCTTCTTCTTGAGCGCCTCGCGCTTATCATGAAGGGCCTTGCCCCGACAGACGCCCAGTTCAATCTTGACGCGCCCGTGTTTCAAAAACAATTTAAGCGGCACGAGCGTCAGCCCCTTCGCTTCGCTCTTCATGCGCAATTCACGAATCTCTTTCGCGTGCACAAGAAGTTTGCGATCACGCTTCGGATTGTGATTAAAGCGATTGCCAAATTCGTAGGCGGAGATGTCCGCCCCCACGAGCCAAAGCTCGTTTTTAAGGACGGCGGCGTAACTCCCCGCGAGGGAAACGCCCCCGCGTCGGACCGACTTCACCTCCGTCCCCGAAAGGACGATGCCGCACTCGATTGTCTCGAGCACGGCATAGTCATGACGGGCCCTTCGGTTTTCGGCAAAAACAGGATTGAACTTCTTCTCAGCCAATCTTCGCCTCCCACCTTGGGGCCGTCGCCAGCACCGCGAGCCTTAGTCCGCGCAAAGCGCGTTCAGGCCCTTGTGCTTCTGATTCCACTTGGTCTTGGCATCCTCTGCGCGCTGGATCGCATCGTAGTCAATCTCAGCGATGAGCTTGCCCTGCGCGACCTCGGCGAGCGCGATGTCGCACTTGTCGACATCAAGGCCCGTGCGATGTTTCGCACGGTCCTCGTCCGTCAAGAGCGTATTCGGGTTGATCAGCGGCTTCGCGCCGTTGACCAACTCGTGCTCACGCTTCGAGATGAGGTTCACCAAAACGGGAACCGAGTGGATCTTCTCATGTGCCGCTTTTAAAAGTTCAGCGTTCATGTATTCACTCCTTGCGTCTTCAATCAGGCGTTCTTGTCGAGCTCGGCCATCGCGGCCTTGCGGCTCAGCTTGATGCGGCCGCGCTCGTCG
>CAVHJW010000099.1:0-5130 GCA_963636335.1 bacterium | reverse complement strand
ACACGCACGCCGGGAAGATGATGACGCCCGCCTTGAGCATGTAGCCCTTCACGCGCTGCCACGTGTGGATCAGGATGCCGCGCACCGTCGGCATGTGGTAGGCCGGCAGCTCCATCACGAACGGCGCCGCCTCGCCCGCGAACGCCTTCGACTTCTTGAGCGCGATGCCGCCGAGGACGATGATCGCGATGCCGATGACGTCCATCAAGGGCGCGACGTACCACATCTCGCGGAAGAAGATCGCCATGAACATCGCGATGATGACCGTCTTCGCGCCGCACGGGATGAACGTCGCGAGGATGATCGTCATGCGACGGTCGCGCTCGTTCTCGATCGTGCGCGCCGCCATCACCGCCGGCACGCCGCAGCCCTTGCCGACAATCATCGGGATGAACGACTTGCCCGAGAGACCGAACTTGCGGAAGAGACGGTCCATGATGAACGCGACGCGCGCCATGTAGCCGCAGTCCTCAAGGAACGCGAGGAACAGGAACACGATCGTGATCACCGGCACGAAGCCGAGCACTGTCGCGACGCCGCCCCACGCGCCGTCGTTGACGAGCGACGAAACCATCTCGGACGCCCCCGCCTTCTCGAGACCTTCGGAGATGAGCGCGCCGATGCCGGGCACCCAGACGCCGTACTTGGACGGATCGGGCTCCTCGACCTCCTTCGCGGCCTTGTAGTCCGCCTCGGTGATCTCCCACTCGTCCGCCGTCTCGCCGGTCTCCTCGTCCTCAATGGACGCCTTCTTCTCACCGGCCTCCCACGCCGCGACGGTCGCCTCCGCCTTCGCGAAGTCCTCGCACGCCGTGTCGTAGTCCTTGCCGTCGACCTCGTGCATCGTGTAGGGCACGTGCCAGCCGTCACCGAGGAAGCCATCGTTCGCCCAGTCCGTAAGGATCGTCCCCGGGCCATTCTCCGCAACCGCGAGGAACCACATGACGCAGAGCGAGAGGATAAAGATCGGCAACGCGAGAATCTTGTTCGTCACGATGCGGTCAATCTTGTCCGAGAGCGTCAACGCCTTCGCATCGCGCTTCTTGGCGACAGACTTGCCGACGAGCGTCTTGATGAACTCATAGCGCTGATTGGTGATGATCGACTCCGCGTCGTCATCCAGTTCTCTCTCGCAATCCTCGATGTGCTTCTCCAAGTGCTCGCGGGTCGCCTCATCGAGTTTCAGCAAATCGAGAATCTCGGTGTCGCGCTCAAAGACCTTGACGGCGAACCAGCGGATGCACCGCTCGCTCACCTTGCCCTGAATCGTCTCTTCAATATGGGCGATGGCGTGCTCAACCGCGCCCGTGAAGATGTGCGGCACTTCGTAGTGGCGGTTCTCACGCGCGAGCGCAACGACCTTCTCGGCCGCCTCGGCAAGACCCTCGCCGTGCTGCGCGCTGATGCCGACGACCTCGCAACCGAGCGTGGCGGCGATGCCCTTGAAGTCGATCTTGTCGCCGTTCTTCTTGACGACATCCATCATGTTGACGGCGATGACCATCGGCAACCCGAGCTCGGCGAGCTGCGTTGAGAGGTAGAGGTTGCGCTCAATGTTCGTGCCATCCACAATGTTCAAGATTGCGTTCGGCGCGTCCTCAACGAGGTAGCGGCGCGAAACCGTCTCTTCAAGGGAATAAGGCGAAAGCGAGTAGATGCCAGGCAGGTCTTGAATGACGACCGCCTTGTCGCCTTTCAGGATGCCATCCTTCTTCTCAACCGTGACGCCCGGCCAGTTGCCAACGTACTGATTCGAGCCCGTGAGCGCGTTGAAGAGCGTCGTCTTGCCGCAATTCGGGTTGCCCGCGAGGGCGATCTTGACTTCTTCCTTCTCCATTTTCCGCTTCTCCTCTTAGATGTCTTCAACTTCAACGAGCGCGGCCTCGTCCTTGCGAATCGAGAGCTCGTAGCTGCGAATCGTGATCTCGATGGGGTCGCCGAGCGGCGCAATCTTGCGGACAGCGATATCCGCCCCCTTCGTGATGCCCATGTCCATCATGCGGCGACGCACGCCGCCCTCGCCGTGAAGGCGCACAACGCGCACGTGCGCGCCGACTGCGATCTCATTGAGTGTCTTCATATTCTTATTCTTCGCTTAGGATTTAAGTGATGTCACAAAATCAACTAGCCACCGCGGCAGGAACTTCGGCGCATTCAACGCGCCGCGCGAGGTCGTCATTCAAGGCGAGGCGGCTATCGTGAATGCCAACAATCTTGCCACCCTCGCTGTCACCGATGACGCGCACGATGGTGCCCGCCGAGAAGCCGAGGCTTCCCAAATGCTTGCGCGTGGCATCCGTCCCGCCGACCTTCATCACGCGAGCGGACTCACCAACCTTGAAAAACGACAATGGCATCATTTAAAAACTTCTTTCTCTGACGGAGTTTTGCCTTCCGATGTTAGACGGCTCTAACTCACAACGCTAAAAGTTTACCATATCTAACTTCTGCCGTCAAGGGGGAAATCAAAAAAAATCCCCAGTGCACAGAGTTTAGGCGGTCTTTGACTCGAGCGCGGCCTTGAGGCGCTCGTCGAGATCGTGGCTCTTAAGAGCCGAGAGAACCTCGTCAAGCTCGCCGTCAACAATGCGGTCGAGGTTATAAAGCGTGAGCCCGATCCGATGATCCGTCAGACGATTCTGCGGAAAGTTATAGGTGCGAATCTTATCGGAGCGGTCACCCGACCCACGCAAAGACAAACGGCTTGCGCCAACCTTCGCCTCCTCCTCTTTGCGGAGATGGTCAAGGATGCGCGCCTTGAGTGTCGCGAAGCACTTCTCGCGATTGCGAATCTGGCTACGCTCATCTTGACAGACCGCGACGAGACCCGTCGGCAAATGCGTCATGCGCACGGCCGACTCTGTCTTATTGACATGCTGGCCGCCCGCGCCGCCCGCGCAAAAAAGGTCAATGCGGATATCCTTCTCGGGGATGTCAATATCGTCGCGTTCATCCGCTTCAGGAAAGACAACAACCGTCGCCGCCGATGTATGGATGCGACCCTGCGCCTCAGTAACAGGAACGCGCTGGACGCGATGCGCGCCCGACTCGAAGCGCAACGCGCCATAGACATCCTCACCCGAAACGGTGAAGATGATCTCCTTAAAGCCATCGAGGCTTGTCGCGTTCGCATGCATGACTGAGATCTTCCACCCGACACGCTCGGCGTAGCGACTGTACATACGGAAAAGGTCGCCCGCGAAAAGTGCCGCCTCGTCGCCACCAGTGCCCGCGCGAATTTCAAGAACGGCGTTTCGTGCATCTAGCGGATCGGGCTTTAAGAGTGCCTCTGAAACGTCCTTCTCGGTCGCCTCCTCAAGTTGGTAGGCGCACCACACATAGTCAAGCTTCTTAAGAAACTTGTAGTCGGCAAGAACCGTCAGATACTTCCGCCGGTCGGCTAAAACATTCGGGTCGCCGAGCTCCGCTTCAACGGCGCTGAGGCGACCCAGAACGTTTTCGATCTGCTTCGGATCGATCACGCGAGATTACTTGGCGAACTTCGCGTAGCGCTTCTTGAACGAGTCAACGCGGCCTTCCGTGTCGACCATCGTCTTCGCACCCGTGAAGTAGGGGTGGCAGGCCGAACACGTGTTGACCGTCATCTCCTTCTTCGTGGAACGCGTCTTGATCACGTTGCCACATGCGCACGTGATCGTCGCCTCTTCATACTTCGGATGAATGTCGCTCTTCATGAGATCTCCTTACTTCGTCTCTTCGACGATCGTGACGACTTTGCCGTCCTTGATGAATTTCACCTTGCCGTCCTTCAGGGCGAACAGCGTGAAGTCGCGGCCCTGACCCACGTTCTTGCCAGGGTGAATCTTCGTGCCGCGCTGGCGGACGATAATGGAGCCAGTCGTGAGGAACTGGCCGTCGTAGGCCTTGACGCCGAGATACTGCGGGTTCGAGTCGCGGCCGTTACGTGCAGATGCGGAAGTAGCCATTTTCTATTTTCCCCTTTCTGCTTAGGCGATGGCCTTGACGGTGGCGACGGTCAACTGCTGGCGGTGACCGACGAGACGACGCGAACCTTTGCGGCGCTTCGCCTTGAAATTGAGAATCTTCTTGCCCTTGATGACGCCATCAATCGAGAGCGTCACCTTCGCGCCTTCCACGTAGGGCTTGCCAACTTTAAGGGTCGTGCCGTCCGAGACCGCGAGAACGGTCGTCAGCTCAGCATCCTGACCCGCCTCGACCGCGATCTTTTCAATCTCGATCTTATCGCCGACCTTGACAAGCGTCTGCTTGCCGCCGGACTCGAGTACTGCGTATGCTTCCATTTCTTTTCCTTTGGTTTTGTTCAACAATCGCTTTCCTTGTGGTCTGCCCACGAAAAGCTGATTTCTATATAGTATATCAAATTTTGCCGTCCGAGGTCAACCGCGAAAAATGAAATAAACAGCAAGAATGATGCAAAGAGCCGCGGCAGCGTAGTTCCACGAGAGGCTCTCCTTCATCACGAAAATTGAAAACGGAACGAAGACGAGAAGCGAGACGGCCTCCTGAACGATTTTTAACTGCTCAAGCGACATCGTGCGCGCGCCGATGCGATTCGCCGGAACCGCGATGCAGTATTCAAGAAGCGCAATGCCCCAAGAGGAAAGAATCGCGACAATGACGTGAGCCGAAGAAAGCGAACGCAAGTGGCCATACCACGCATAAAGCATAACGAGGTTTGAGACGGCCAACAGGGCAACGGTCAGATAGTTAATCTGCGACATAAAAAAAATCCTTGTCGATTCTCGCCAAGGAAAGAAGGTCTTTACGGAGAGAAGCGCGAGAAACAAAATGTTGGTGGAGGTAGTCGGATTCGAACCGGCGACATTCTGCTTGCAAAGCAGACACTCTACCAACTGAGTTATACCCCCACATGGGATGATTGGTGGGCCTGACAAGAATCGAACTTGTGACCTCGTCCTTATCAGGGACGCGCTCTAACCAACTGAGCTACAAGCCCAACATCTCTGTGGAAGAGAAATGGAACAGCCAAAATGCTTGTGTGAAACAGATTTTATTCGAGCGAAGAGGTTGTCCTTTTCGACTCGTTTCACCTTGGACTCCGAAGAGCCCTATCTCCTTAGAAAGGAGGTGATCCAACCGCTGGTTCCCCAACGGTTACCTTGTTAC
>CAVHJW010000098.1:0-5166 GCA_963636335.1 bacterium | reverse complement strand
CGCGTGCGCGTCGAGCTCTTCTCGAAGATGAGCGCGACGTTCTTGCGGTGCAGCAGGTCGCCGCGGACGCCGGCGGCGCGCCGCGCCTTGAGCTGCGCCGAAAGCTCAATCAAGTTTTTCATCTCCTCGTCGGTGAACGAGGCGAGGCGCATCATTGAGCGCCCTCTCAGCGAATCCATCCACGTCAACATTTTCGGTTCTCCTCTTCTTCGCGTCTTAATACACCTTGATGTAGGTCTCTTGCTTGAGGCGCTCCATCCACGCCTCGTAGGCCTTCTTCGCCTCCGCCGCGCGCACGTCCGCCTCAACATCATCATACGCCTCCTCAAACGACCGCGCCTGACCACCCTCAACGGCATCCTTGCGCAGGAGGAAGCTCCAACCATCCAATTCAATCCAGCGACTCAACGTATGAAGCGGCATCTTCGCGATTTCATCGCAAATCGCAGGCTTAAAGACTTCCTTCGGTTCGATGGCCTTCCAGACGCCGCCGTCCGCCGCGTGACTGTCCACGCTGAAACGGCGCGCAACCTCCGCGAAATCGTTCGTCTTGAGTGCGGCCGAGACATCCACACGGTTTGAGATCGCGTCGGGCGAAAGCAAAATAATCGAGACCGTCACCTTGCCAGGAATCGCATAGCGCGCGGGATTCGCATCGTAAAGGCGGCGCATCTCGCCCGGGCGCGCTGTCGCGTTGCGATCAATGACGTTCCACTTCATCGCGGCGACAACCATATCTTCCTTCATGCGCGCGTGCCACTCGGGATAAGAAATCTTCTCACGCGAGAGCGTCTCCATCAGTTTGTTGCGGTCGCCGCCAAACGAGCGATCAATGATGTCGCGCACGCGGTTTTCAACGACCCAGTCCTGCATCGTCATCTTCGCCGCGCGCGCGGCGCGGAGAATGAGCTTCCGGTCAATCATGTCGTTGCGCACATCGGCGTAGGCGGAAGCGGGCGCACGCAGGCGGCGCATCTCCATGACGACATCGCTTTTTAAGATTGTCTCGTCGCCCACCTGCGCGGCAATGCCGTCCACCTCAACGGCGGGCGCGACGAGCGCGAGGCAAGCCGCAAGGGCGCAGACTTCAAGTTTCTTCTTCATCTCTTGTCTTTCTCTTTCGTGTCTCTCTTCTTCTACAAGAGCGCCGCGATCGCCGCGCCCACAATGGGTGCGTCTTCAATCGGCGGCGTCATGACATAATGAATATTGCGGCGACGCACAAGCATATCGTCGAGTTCGCGGCGGACGACCTGCGAAAAATCAATCGCACGCGTCTTGTAGTACGTTGAACCGTCAACCTGAATCGCAATCGGCGCATCGGGGTCAACACCCTCACCCGACTTGATGCAGAACGCAGCGAGATGAACGGCCGTCAGCAACGCGGCACGCTCAAAGACGGGGCGCGCGAGGCGATGCGCCATCTTCGCGTCATCGGCATTTGCGAAAGCTGTGGCGAGCGGATTGACGCGCCCCTCGCGCACATGGCCGGCGGCGAAGTCGTCAAAGTCAACCGTCTCAAGCGCGCCGAGCCCACCGAGGAGCGAGGCGGCTTTCGGCGAGAAAAGCCCCGCCTTGGCCGCGCCCTTGAAGACCTCAAGGCCGATCGCGCCCAAATACCCACCCGAAATCATGCGCTCAAAAAGGTTGCGCCCAGGGTCGGGCTGCTTTAAGTCAACGGCGATATCAAATTTTGAGCGCGGCATCTTGTCCATGGCTGCTGACTCGGCGTTGATGATCATTGAGCCATCGGGATCAAGACCCTCTATTTTCGTAATGTTTCGATTCTTCTCAACATAGGCCGTGTTCGTCCCCGTGCCGAGAATGAAGCCGATGTAAGACGAGTAAGCCTTCTCGCCTTCCGCCGCCTTCGCCGCAAGCAGGGTCGCAACCGTATCGTTGAGGACGGCCATCTGACCACCGCCCATACGCTTAAGAAGCTCTTCGCCGACGAGTTGCCCCACAATGGCGGGTGCCTGAATACCCTTCGTCCAATACTTAAGCCGTGCGTCAAGGTTGGGCGTCACTTCCGCACAGTAGGAAAAGCACCAACCAAACTTCTTCGCCGTCGCGTGCGCGGCAACGCGCTTTAAGTCTGTCGCGAACGCTTGGTAAAACGCCTCTTCGTCAACAGGGCCAAGGCTCCCTGGCATCGGGCGGTTCTCACGCATCTCAATCTTCGGCGGAATCGAGACGAGCGCCGAACGGAAGTTCGTACCCCCTGCGTCAAGGACGGCCGCCTTCACGCCCGATGGGACTTTGCCGCTCACACCGAGATACGCGGGGATCATGGGCAACGACGACGTCTCGCCCTTGAGTCCCTTCTCCATCTCGGAAAGAAAAAGGCCGATCAACGCCTGCCGATCAATGTCGGCGGCTAGGACGAAGCCATTCGCCTTCAGAAATTCTTCTGGTGTCTGCATCATTTATTCTCCTTTAACGGTTCCACGAGCGACTTCGCAAGAGCAATCCACGCATCGTTCGAAAGTTCTTCCGCCCGCTTAGTAGATTGTATCAAATCTCGGAAGATGCTGCCAAGTTGCTTTCTGCGGTGCTCAAAGGCCTGCTTCGTCAGACGATGGAAGACGCGGCGCACCTCCTCGGAAAGGTCATCGTGACGATTATGCCGCTTCAACCGCACGACCGACGAGGCAATCGCGGGGCGCGGCCAGAAGCACGAGGGCGAAACCTTGCGCACGATTTCAACATCATAGTCGAGTTGCGCCCAGACGCCCGCAAGACCGCGCGTCTTGGAGCCTTCCTTCGCCGCGAGACGGTCGGCCACCTCCGCCTGAACAAGGACTGTCATCGTCGGAATCTGGCGCATGAGAACGAGGTCGAGCAAAATGCGTGTCCCCGCCTGATAGGGCAAGTTCGAGATCATGCGCGTAAAAGGGACGGGTGGGAGAGGGTTGGAAGAAGATGATGGCGGAAGAGATTGAATGACATCTAGGGCATCGCCCGCGATGACAGTCAAGTTCGGCGGATTTCCGAGCGACTCCGCAAGACGCGCCGCGAGGACGGGATCTTTCTCAATCGCCGTCACGCGACAACCGCGACGAAGCATCTCCTCCGTGAGGACGCCAAGCCCAGGGCCAATCTCAAGGACGTGTTCGGCCCCACCTTCTTCCATCCCCGCATCCACGATGGCCTTCAGGGCGTTCTGGTCGATGAGAAAGTTCTGCCCCAGAACCTTATTGGGATGGAAGTCGTGCGCAATGCACCACGCCTTGACTTGGCTCGGACTCGTCAGATTCATTTCGTCACCTCCATAACGCGGTCAAGGACGCTCACATACGTCCATTTCGGCTGGGTTGTTGAGCCTGTTAGGCGAAACTCCAGGAGGAGTTTTGTGAAAGGCCACGCGAGCGGATGAAGAATCTTCCCCGCGAGAGAGTCCTTCTTCGTAAACTGGACGCGCACGGTGAAATCAAGCACATCGCGGACGGAGTCAAACGAGCCGTACATTTTAAGCGAGAAGACGGTGCCTTCAATGTAGATGTTATCGGACTTGATGACGCCATTCTCAATCACGTAATCGCCGCTCGCCTGCGTCGTGTCCGTAAACCACGAAACGCCCGGCACCTTCTCGGCGAGAAGTTCAATAAGCCCCTTGAAACCATGCAGACGGAGAATTTGGCCGTCGCGAATCTCAAGGTGCCCATGGCCGTTCAATGTTGACGTGTCGGTCATCGTGCGCGGAAAGTGAAAGAAGAGCGTACAAGATGAGTCGCCGATGACGTCCTCATCAACGTAGTCACCCGTAAAACCGCCAATCTTAAGAAGTTGTGCGACGGGGAGCGCACTCTTCGCAACAACGTCGACCGTATTTGTGCCATTAAGTCCATTGACGCGAACCGTCCCTTCAATCGGCTCGCCATGAAGACCCTTTCCGACAATCGGACCGAATACGTGGCTGTAGTTGAGGCTCGTCCCGCGCGTGTAGACATGAAGGTGGATCTGCCCCTCGGCCGAAGCAAGCGGAACCGTGTTGTACTTGCCCATCGGCGGATGGAGACCTAAATCCAAATCAAAGTCGTTGTTAACGAGGTTCACGTGCCACGCACACGACGCAACGACAGGCCCTGGGACATCCGTGAAACCATCCATGTAGGGAAGCGAGACAGGTACATCAAGCGCGACGAGAAGCGGGCGAATGTGCCGCTGCTTCGCCTGTCCGCGCACATCGCCGACGACTTCCTGCGTGCGCAAATCAATGCGACAGAAGCCGTTCAACTCCATACGCTCGTCTTGATCGGGCCAATCAAGGTGACAGCGCGAGAAATTGACGTAGTCGCGCGCGACCTCCACATCCGTGACAACGCGCGCGGGCGTGACTGAGAGGATGTCGGGGCGATTCAAGATAAGCGCGAAGCGCGGAATCGTTGGCAACACAACGTCAAGCGTACTGTTCCGCTCGATGTTCTCGGGCGCGTAGTAAGAGGCGGGCAAATGACGGTAGGTGAGCGCGTCAATCTCAACGACACGCGGGAAAAACGAAACGGCGAGACGATCGGCCTTGACAAGCGGCTCATGCGCGTTCGCCTTGTCATAGAGACGAAGGCTCTCAACATGAATGCCATGGCGAAAGCCGAACGTGACGCGGTCGGCGTGAAGAACGAGGTTCGTCGGCAGAAAGGAACTTGCGAGCGAGGTGAGTGCACCTGCAGGGAGCGCCTGCTCACGGAAAAACAGGGAGAGCAAAAAAACGCAAAAAACGATGAAGCCCCACTTCATCGTCTTGAAGAGAAGCTTGAATATCTTCTTACCTTTCAACTTCTCACACTCATTGTCGCTCGTTTTGGCAGCCCCTAGGAGAGTCGAACTCCTCTTGCCTGGATGAGAACCAGATGTCCTAGCCGATAGACGAAGGGGCCTATTCATGGTGCACCCGGTGGGAATCGAACCCACATGCTTTATGGGCACAAGAACCTGAATCTTGCGTGTCTGCCAATTCCACCACGGGTGCTTACGGTCAATTATTTTATCAAACTTCGTCCGCAGAAGTCAAGCGCGAATTCGCACCAATTTTTCGCGAGACAGAAAAATCAAAAAGCCCGCGATTTGGCGCGGACTTCTTTGGTGCTCGGGGCGGGACTCGAACCCGCAAGGATCTCTCCACATGCACCTCAAGCATGCGTGTCTGCCAATTTCACCACCCGAGCA
>CAVHJW010000097.1:0-5169 GCA_963636335.1 bacterium | reverse complement strand
CGGCATAGACCAGCAGATTGACGTCGTCCAGAGCCTCGATCGTCACGCGCTGGTCAGGGTAGACGACAATAATCTCGCCGGTCGCAATCACGATTGGAGCGCGACCGTCCAACGTGAAGCGGAAGCGTCCGCGAAAGCTGCGCAGCACCTCTCCGCAGTCAAAATAGAGATCGTGCGCCTGAATACCGGGCGGACAGGCCAGTTCGGTCATCTGCTTGATCTGGACATCGAGTTCCCCCGTCAGAGTCTTGTCCTTGGCCACCGCATCGTGGCGATATGCGAAATCCACCCCACCCTTCTCTGGGACGGAGCATTTTGTATTTTGCGCTGTTCTCCTTAGTCTCAATCCATGTTCCTCTTCTTCCGCGTTGGTCACAGGCCACCCAACAAAAAGAAGAGTGGCGTGTTTCAATTCACCACGTCTTAGCAAGGCATCGGCAAACGCCCGAGACAAAACATGGATGATGAAACACGCCACGTGGATTGCTCCACGTAGCGCGATCACCGTATTCCGCTTCAGTGTTTTGAAATTTGGCGATTTCGATCAAAGCGTCATACGCTGATATCGCGTACGCTGTCGCGGTTAGGTTGCCCACCCGCGACCTCTTCCTCTCCAGCATCTTGCGCGGTATTGCTTACGCGCCGCGCGGCTGTGGGAAGTCGGCCAAGTAAATCTGCCTTCTCTGCGCAGTTTCACCCGACCGATCTGTTTGTCTTAAGTTCTCGTTCCCCTTTCTTTAGATAACGACATTATACCATATTCTGCCGAGGCCATGTGTGGCGAACTCGCTCATGCCCTTTCTCGGCGAGAAAGGCGCGAGGGCGGCACTAGAAACAACAACGGAGTGTATCAAAAATTTGCGCTTTTGTGCGGATGGTCGTTACCTTTGCACGCAGGGCCGCCGCGCCGGGAAGGCCGTTAAAATAACGAAAGAGATGCGTGTGCATGTGGAGCGCGGCAAAAGCATCGTCGCTTGAAATGTGATCGTTTGGATAACGTTCGGCAAGACGCGCACGAAAGTCGCCAATCAACGCGAGATGCCGCACAAGAAGCGCCTTCGCCTCGTCAAGTGTCCGCTGGGGCGAGACCTCCCCACCCGCCTTCAACTGCGCGAAAATGGCAGGGTTCGCAAGTGCCGCGCGCCCGATCATTATGGCATCAACGCCCGTCGCCGCCATCGCCTCGTACGTTGCGCGATTGACGACCGACCCATTCCCTGTGACGGGAATGTGCGCGGCGCGGACAACATCGGCGAGAAGATTTAGATGAACGGTGCCGCCGTGCATCTGCGATGTATAACGCGCGTGGAGAATGAAGCCCTTCGCACCCGCCTGCTCGGCCGCATCAAGAAGTTCAAGAACATTCGTTCGATCGGGGCGCGGGCCGAGGCGCGTCTTGAGCGTGACAGGGAGCGGCGAATTCTCGCCCATCGCCTTCAAGAGGCGGTAGATCCTCTTCGGATCTTCAACGAGTTTCGCGCCCGCACCCTCGCGCGTCACCTTCGTCATTGGGCAACCCGCATTCAAATTCAATTCCACGAAACGATCCGCGGGGACAACGCGCGCGGCGTAGGCAAGATCTGTTTCCTTCGCGCCGAAAAGTTGGCAGGCCACTGGCCCCTCGCCCGGCAAAACGTCCATCAGGTGGCGCGTCGGCGACGAACCATGCGCAAGCCCTGCAGCCGAGACCATCTCAGTATAAACGAGATCAGCGCCGCCCTCAACAGCCATCACGCGAAATGGCGCGTCCGTGAAGCCAGCGAGTGGAGCGAGAACGAGTTTCATTTCTTCTCATCTCGCGTCAGCACGGGGTCGGAATAAGGCGCTGAAGGATCCATACGCGAGAACGAAACATAACTCGGCGCGCCCCACGAGGTCTTCGCATTTCGACCAAAGACGGCGACGTCGACGCGTTGGGTCGGCGAGAGGGCGGCGCGGTCAAGGGTAACACGCGCGACATCCTTCTGGAGCCGCTCAATCTTGACACCCGTCTCTGCGCCATGCGTACACACGAAACAGAAGTCTTCCGCGCCCGTCGTTGCAATCTTGAAGACGCGTGTCTCGTCATCGGCGCGCAAAACATACGCCCAGGCGAAACGCGTCCGATAGGTGAGCTCGGGCCACGCGCTCCGCCCCGTCGTCGGTTCACTCTCAACGGCAATGGGAACAACGGGCGCAATCGCATCAATCGTCATCTCGCGCGCGGCGGCGACGAGGCGATTTGTATCAACGGCGTTCGGCGGAAAGGCCGTCGGATGCGCCCGCGCCGAGAGGTAGTCCTCGTCGCTTCGAACGCCGCGCAGGCTCTTGCGCACAAGCGTCAGAATGGTCGGCGTCAAAAGACCGCGCCGCACGGCCTCCGCCTTGACATCACGCGGGAGTGCGGCCGAGGCCAAAAGCGCCGCCTTCAAATAAGGAAGATCAGACCAACTACGCCCCGCCGTTGTAATCCAATAGGGCGTGATGGAGGCGAAGACATCGCCGTTCGTTCCGACGGGCGCGGTGTCGGCATTTGACGGAAAGACCCAAACTTGATTTGAGAGATAGAGTCTTTCCATGAGCGGCAACTTCGACGCCTCGACCGTCACGAGCGCGCGCGAAATTGAGCGCCAGTAGGGACTTCCCACGAAGGCACGCGACGAATTCCCGAACGTTGGGTAGGGGAGGCAAACATTCGGCGCGTTGAGATCAAGGCCGCGCCGACGACCCTCCGCATCAAAGCGCACCTCGGTGATACCAGGGAAGTCCGCAAGAAAGCGCTTCTTCGCCTCGGGCCCATTCGGCGAGTGATCGCCATCGCGGTTCATGTAGAGGTCGCCTGTCCACGGTGCGCGCGTCGTCTCGGAAAGACGCAGACGCGCGAGGAACGCGCCAACATCAAAGTCCCAAACAAGATTCTGCTCGCCGAGCGCAACCGACGCGCCGAACGTCCCCGTCGCATCAACCGTCGCGAGCGGCCCCGTGAGAATGGGGCGCGTCGCCATCTCCTTCGCATATTCAATCAGCTCGAGGTAGCGACGGTTCTTCGCAAGTCGTTTCAGATCACCGTCCGCCGCGATGGCATCAGCGGAACGGAAGCCGAGGTCAATCGCCTTCTCCAGTTCATCAAGAGCCTCGCGATGGCGCGCGGGACTGTGAGCGAGCGCGCAGGCGAGGTTGTAGTGCCACGTCGGATCATCGGGAAGAAGCTCAACACCCTTGCGGCACGACGACTCCATCGCCACGCGGTCATTCGCGCGCAATGACGAGACAAACTGCGCGCGCAACGCCTGATGCTGCGGAAACCGCGCGGGGTAGTCCCACACGGAGAGGACGGCTAGAAGCGCGAGAAGAGGACCTGTCATGAGTGCTTGAGCCTCATCCAGTTCGGCAACTTCACGAGCTTTGCCTCGCGGCTCTGATTCGTCTCAACGCTCTCCGTGCTTCCAATCGACGGCGACTCAAGTGCGGCGAGGCGCGTCATGAGTGCGTGCTTGTTCATCGCCTCGCGCTGACGCAATTCTTCGCAACGTTGGCGTTCGGCGACCAGATCTTTTTCGGCGCGCTGAAGACGCTCGCGCAACTGCTCCGCCTCAACACGCAACTGCGTCACATCGCCCGCGCCCTCCGATGCACGCAACGCCTCGGCGCGGCTCGCGCGAATCTGTTCAGAAAGCTGACGAATCTTCGCTTCGCTTTCGTAGAGCGCCTTCTCGTGGACGCGGCGCAGATTCTCGAGGTCGCGCCTCAGGCAGGCCGTGCGTGGATCCTCGGGTCGCTCAACAAGCGCCTTGCGTGTCATCTCCTCAACATTGCGACCACTCATCTTCAGAATCTCGCGACGACGCTCCGTGAGTGCCGCCTCACGCGCCTGATGACGCTTACGGACTTCTTCAAACTCGGCCTTCTCGCGTTCAAGCGTCGCGCCAAGTTCCGCAGACTCGTCCTGCATAATTTTAAAAACGGCAGCTTGAATATCTGCAACCTCACTGGCGGCCGCGGGGAGACGTTTCAATTCATCTTCAAGCGCGGCGACTTGCGCGACAAGGGTCTGCTCGGTCTGCGCGCGCGCGGCACACTGTTGATCCTTTTCGGTCAGTTGCTGGTCTTTCTCGGCGAGGGCGCGTGCTTTCGCGTCACACGCCTCAGACATTGTGCGGAGCGCGGCTTCGGCGTCGGCCTTCGCACGGAGGAGGTCATCAAGGCGCGACTGCAAATCGGCCGTGTGGCGACGCTCCTCGGCAAGGAGGCCTTCCAACTCCTTGACGCGCGTCTCGTCGACGACAACTTTCTCAACCACCTTCTCAACGATCTTCTCAACGGGCTTTTCGACAATCTTCTCGACGATTTTCTCAACCGGAACTTCTACAACCTTCTCAACGACCTGAACGGCAGGAGTCTCTGAATTGTTTGATGGCGCGGGCAATTCGGTTACGGACTCGGCGGCAGACCCCTCTTCCGTCGTCTCGTCCTCGAACGGCGCGCGCACCTCAACGAGTGTTGCCGTCGGGGGCAAGCGACCACTTGCGAGCAGAGCCTCGGCGGCGGCGCGGTTAAAGGGCCCGCGCGGATTGCCATCGCCGATGTCAATTGAAAAGCGCATATCTAAGAATGGCACTTCCTCGACCTTGCGCCAGATGACCTGATCTTCCGAGATTTCTTGCCCGGGCTGGACACGGCCGAGGCGCGCCCACTCAATAAGATGCGCTTCCGTCTCGGGACCGAAGGTCTCGTCCTGTGTTCTCAAGTACCATTTTGCCTCGTCCACTTGGCCCGTCCTCTCATCGTAATGGTTTTAAATAGACTTCTATTATACCATTTCTATCCACCTCAGCGCGCTCATCGCGAGAGAGTAAAAACGCCACAATTTTTCAAGCCATAACTATTCCGCAAAATTCATCCTGTCATGCACCCTCCACACCACTCAAGATGTCCCACAAACGATTCTCATTCCGCAATATCCCGCAGAAACTTGCAGAATCAGCGCAGAATCACACACAATCAATGGGGACAGACCCCGACAGAACAATCGAATCCGCGATGGGGACAGACCCCATTAGGGGGTATGGGGCAACGCCCCATCTCAAGAAACACCTCTGAAGTAAAATGAGAACTGCTGAAAAACGCGAAGCCTAAGCGGATCCGTTAGGAGCCGCCATTTGCAAGCAATCGGTGTTAAACACAAAAGAG
>CAVHJW010000096.1:0-5224 GCA_963636335.1 bacterium | reverse complement strand
TCCTCGACGGCCCCGCGCCCCGCCCGGGTTGGGAGCGCTATTACACGGTGTAGAAATGGGGAGCGCGCCTCCTTCGCTCTTGTCGTGCGTCTGCGGACAGATGTGCGTATTTTTGGTATAATATAGAGATATGAGCGAGGAGATTGAAGAGGGTTCCAAGAGCGCGGAAAGCGTGGGCGTCCTTGAGGACGTGAACATTGAAGAGGAGATGTCGAGAGACTACATCGACTACTCCATGAGCGTCATTGTCGGGCGCGCGCTTCCGGACGTGCGCGACGGCTTGAAGCCCGTCCATCGTCGCTGCCTTTTTGCGATGCACGAGCTGGGCAACACGTCAAGCACAAAGCACGTGAAGTCCGCCCGCGTTGTCGGCGAAGTCATCGGCAAGTATCATCCGCACGGCGACTCGTCGGTTTACGATGCGATCGTTCGCCTTGCGCAAGACTTCTCGCTTCGTTTGCCACTCGTTGACGGCCACGGTAACTTCGGTTCAATCGATGGCGATCCGCCCGCCGCGATGCGTTACACCGAAGTGCGCATGCAGAAGGTGGCCGACGAACTCTTGGGCGACCTTGAGAAGAACACGGTTGACATGATGCCGAATTTCGACGAGACGCTCGAGGAGCCGACCGTCCTACCGGCGAAGTTGCCGAACCTCTTTCTCAACGGCTCGGCGGGCATTGCCGTCGGTATGGCGACGAACATCCCGCCACACAACCTTGGCGAACTTTGCGACGGCATTGACTACTACGTTCAGCACCGCGATGACTGCACGATTGATGATCTCATGCAGTTCGTCAAGGGCCCTGACTTCCCGACGGGCGCGGAAATTTGCGGCACGAACGGCATCCATGCGATGTATAAACTTGGGCGCGGCCAACTCACCGTGCGCGGCAAGGCGGAGGTCGTTGTCGACAAGAGCGGGCGCGAGAAGATTGTCATCACCGAGATTCCTTACGGCGTCAATAAGTCCGAGATGATCAAGCACATGGCCGAACTCGTCAAGGAGAAGGTCATTGAGGGCGTGAGCGACATCCGCGATATCTCGGGCGGGCATACGAAAGATAAGAAGTCGTCGGCCGATGCGAAGGCGCTTCCGAAGGGGCGCAAACTGACGGACGATGACATTTGCATCGTCGTGGACTTAAAGCGCGATGCGGTGGGCGAGATTGTTCTCAATCACCTCTACAAGCACACACAACTTCAGACGACGTTCGGCGCGATTTTGCTCGCGATTGTGGGGGGGCGGCCGAAGATTCTCACGCTGAAGGACTACTTCAAGTGCTATGTGGATCACCGCTTCGAGGTCATCGTGCGTCGCACGCGCTTCGATCTCGCGAAGGCCGAGGCGCGCAAGCACATCTTGGATGGTCTCTTGCTTGCGATTGATAACCTGGATGAGGTTGTGCGTATCATCCGCGCCTCGAAGACGCGCGATGAGGCGAAGGCCTCGCTCCAGTCCGCGTTCGGCTTCACCGACTTGCAGGTCAACGCAATTCTTGAGATGCGTCTTTACCAACTCGTCGGTCTTGAGCGCGACAAACTCGCGGCGGAACTCGCCGAGAAGATTGCCGCCATCGCCGAGTTCAAGGCGATTCTCGCCGACCCTGAGCGCGTCTACGCGCTCATCCGCGCCGACCTCGCCGACCTCAAATTGCGCTTTGCCTCGAAGGAGGATGCGCGTCGTCGCACGGAGATTGTCGCCGATGCGAACGAGGTGTCGGTCAAGGATTTGATTCCCGACGCGCCGTGCGTCATCACGCTCTCGAACCGCGGCTACGTGAAGCGCGTGCCGCTCACGGAATACAAAGAGCAGCGTCGCGGCGGCCACGGCATCAAGGGCGCGCAGGTAAAAGAAGAAGACTTCCTCCGCCTCGTCTTCGTTGCGGAGACGCACGATGAGCTTATGTTCTTCACGAACACAGGCCGACTCTTCGTGAAGGGCGCGTATGAGATTCCCGAGGCGCCGCGCACGAGTTTTGGCCGTCCGCTCATCAACCTTCTCAATCTTCAACCCGGCGAGCAGGTGCTTCGGCTTCTGCCCATTCGCTCGTTCGACGGGGATCTAGATGTCTTCTTTGCGACGCGTGGCGGCACGGTCAAGAAGACGCTTCTCGGGGATTACCGCAATGTGAACAAGTCGGGTCTTCGTGCGATCAACATTGACGAGGGCGATGAGCTTGTTGATGTGCGGCTCGTGAAGCCTGACGACGAGGTCATTATGCTGACAGCCAATGGCATCGGCATTAAGTTCCGCGCGAGCGAGGTGCGCCGCATGGGTCGCACGGCGACAGGTGTCAAGGGCGTGACGCTTATGGGCGATGACGCGGTAGTCTCGCTGGATGTGTGCGACAATGAAAAGACGCTGCTCGTCGCGACCGAGAATGGATACGGCAAGCGCACGGAGTTTGGCGAGTATCGCCAGACGCATCGCGGCGGCAAGGGCGTGACGGCCATTAAGGGCGCCGCGCGCAATGGGCGCATCGTCGCGGCGCACGCTGTCGCCGATGACGAGTCCATCATTTCGATTACGTCTGATGCGCAGATGGTGCGAAGCCCCGTGAACCAAATCGGCGTCTTGGGGCGTAGCGCGCAAGGTGTCCGGCTTGTGCGTCTTTCGGCGGGCGCGACGCTTGTGTCGGTCTCGGTCTGCGAGACGGCTGAAGAGTCGCCCGACGAGACATCCACCGCAGAGACGCCGACCACGGAAGAATCTACTAACACACAACCCTCAACCTCCGAAGGAGAAAACACATGAAGAAGCTCATGACGATGGCGGCGTGCGCCGCTGCAATGCTCGCGATGTCCCTTGAAACGCGCGCCGAGTCCGACACGTGGCCGTGGTCGCCCGTCGGCATTGGCCTTGTGACACCCGCGCAGATTCCGCTCGTTGAAAGCGATGTCTACGGTGTTCGCTTGGATGTGATTCTCGGGTGGAACGCGACGGTCTACGGTCTCGATATCGGTGTTGCGAATGTGACGGAAGAAAACGAAAACGCGATTCAGGCGGGTCTCTTCAATATTGTGCGTGGCGATATGGCAGGTCTTCAGATTGGCGGCCTGAACTATGACGCGACGATTATGAAGGGTCTGCAACTTGGCGTTGCGAACTGGTCGGGTCTTTCGGTCTACGGCTTTCAGGCCGCGCTCGTCAACGCGGATATGCGCTCCTTGACCGGTATCGCGGTGGGTGGCATCAACTATGCGAGCACGTTCGACGGCGCGCAGATTGGTGGCATCAATCTTGCGGATTCGGTGACGGGCTGCCAGATCGGCTTCTTCAATGCGTGCGACGAGATGCAGGGCATCCAGATCGGCGTCATCAATATGATTGCCTCCTCGCCGCTGACGTGCATGGTCATCGCGAACATGTCGTTCTAAAGGGGCTTTTGATGCGCGGCGATCTCGATTCTCTCCGTTCGCTCGGTCAGGCCTCTCCCATTCCGACGGGCTATGACCCGTCGGTGTTGGAGGCCTTCTCAAACCGCCACCCCGCGCGCGACTACTGGGTGACGTTCACGGCCCCCGAGTTCACCGCGCTCTGCCCCAAGACGGGGCAGCCCGATTTCGCGACGATCACGATTCGCTACATTCCGGCGAAGAAACTCGTTGAGTCAAAGTCGCTGAAGCTCTACCTCTTTGGTTTCCGCAATCACGGCTCGTTCCACGAAGACGTTGTGAATGTCATTTACGACGACCTCGTGGCGCTTTTGAAGCCGAAGTATTTAGAGGTCATTGGCAAGTTCGCCGCGCGCGGCGGCATCTCAATTGATCCCTTTGTGAATGGTGGCGTCGGCGCGCGCTACCGCCGTCTCGCCGAGGCGCGCTTTGCCACTTGGCAGGGTGTGCGCGGGTAGACCGCCTCTTTTTGTTGTCCGCTCGCGCACAATGAATGTCTGGGGTGTCACGGGGACGAACGGCAAGACCACGACGACGTGGATCTTCGCCGAATTCGTAAACGCCGCGCCGAATCGGCGGTGTGGGTACGTGACAACCGTTGAGGTCTTTGATGGCGCGCGACATTTCTCGACGGGTTACACGACACCGCCGCTTGATCGCCTGCGCGAAATCTTGGCGGCGATGGAGGCGAATGGGCTGACCGACTGCGTCATGGAGGTCTCGTCGCACGCGATCCACCAGAACCGCACGGGTGAGACCGTCTTTGCGGGTGGCGCGTTCACGAATCTCTCTGAAGATCATCTTGATTACCACAAGACGATGGAAGAATACTTCCGCGTCAAGGCGAGTTTCGCCGAGAAGATCGCCCACCAGCATACCTCGCGATCTGATATGGGGAGACGGGACTTACCGCCCTATGTTGTCTCGCTTGATGGCGAGAACGGCGAGAAAATGTTCAACGCGGTGGGGAATTTTGCGGTGAATGTGATTCCCGTCACCATTCAGAAGCCCGCTTTTGATCTTTCGCGCCTTCAACTTGCTGGCGACTATAATAAGTCGAATGTTCTCGTCGCCGCGACGCTCGCCGAGGCGGCCGGTGTGCCGCATGATGTCATTGAGCGCGTCATCCCGACATTGCGCGCGCGCTGGGGGCGTCTTGAGCGCGTTGAAAATCCGCATGTGAAGGCTGATGTCTATGTTGATTTCGCGCATACGCCTGATGGGCTTGAGAACGTTCTTGTGACGGCGCGCGCTTTCACGAAGGGGCGCCTTTGGGTTGTCTTTGGCGCGGGTGGCGACCGCGATCCGATGAAGCGCCCCTTGATGGGCGCGGCGTGTGCGAAGCTTGCCGACCGTCTCGTTGTCACGAGCGATAATCCGCGAAGTGAAGAGCCGATGGCGATTATTGAGGCGATTTTAGGGGGCGTGCGCGGTTGCGCGCGCGCGGAGCAGGTGATGGTTGAGCCCGACCGCCGTGTGGCCATTGAGTATGCACTTCAACACGCAGAAGTAGGCGATGTCATCATCATTGCGGGCAAGGGGCACGAGACAACGCAAGAAATTCAGGGCGTGAAGTATCCTTTTGACGACCGTCTCCTCGTCCGCGCATTTGCGTGTTAAACGTCTCGCCTTTTCGCGGCTCGCCTTTCTCATTGACAGAATGGCGGGGGTTAGATAAAATGGTGTAAATGACTGTTTTTAGAGGGGAATCTGGAATGAAACCGCTTTCTTCCATCATCGCTTTTTGCGCCGTTTTATTTGCGGGCGCCATCGCCGAGGCTGTCACGCCGCTTGCGGCGTGGGACAACGACTTTAGCACGCTGAC
>CAVHJW010000095.1:0-5248 GCA_963636335.1 bacterium | reverse complement strand
TCTTGCCCTTCGCGACGTCAAGCGCTTCCTCCAGTGTGAGCAGACCGTATTTCGTCGCGGGCGCATTCGCGCCGCCCTCTCCCGCGCGGAGACGAACACCCTTCAGCTCGGCGAGCGTGTGGTCGGCAACCTTGCCCTTCCCCGTTGTCGCGCGATTGAGCGTGTCGTCGTGAGAGAGGACGAAATGCCCATCCTTCGTCCGCGCGACATCAAGCTCCACGACATCCGCGCCGAGGGCAATGCAGGACTTGATCGCATCGATAGAGTTCTCAGGATAGTTTCGCCAGTCACCGCGATGCATCGCAACGAAGACGTAGGAGCGGTCGCCCGACGCGAACTTTTCGCGCAGTGCCTCGACATGCGTGCGCGCAAACGCCGCCGTCGCGGCAAACAGGGACAGAACGAGGGCAATCCTCGCCGACAGTTTCTTTGTTGCGTTCATTTTCATTTCCTTTCAGGTAAATCGAAGGTTCCACCCTGGGCTTCACCATAAATGCGAGCGAGTCTTTCAACAATCGCGGGCCAGGCGTATTCGCTCGCCGTCTTGTAACCGCCCGCAACACACGTTGCCGCCGTCTTTGGCGTGAGACGGTCAAATGCCGCGACAAGCGCCGTGGGGTCGTTTGGATCAAAAAGAAGACCGTTCTCGCCCTCGCGCACAAAGTCAACAAGCCCGCCCGCCGTTGAAGCCATGAGCGGCACGCCATGTTGCATCGCCTCCAAAGCCACAATGCCAAACGGCTCATGAAGCGAAGGCAAGACGAACGCATCCGCCTCGGCGAACGCCTCGTGAAAGAGCGGCGAATTGGGCGCTAGCGCAGGGTCAAGATGGAGTCGCGCGGCAACACCCAACTCTTCGGCGCGCGCACGAATCTTGTCACGATACCACGCCGACGTGACGGGACCAACAAGGCGCACCTCAAGGTCGGGACGCGCCGCAAGGAGATCCACGAGCGCGATTTGATTTTTCTGGTAGTCAATGCGCGAGAGGCAAAGAATATTCTTAACCTGCTCAATGGGCGCGTGAGGGAAGGTCTCGGGTGTCACACCATTCGGCAAATAACACACGCGCTGATTCGGATACTTCTTTGCGAGAAGCGAGGCCTCTTCATGCGAACACGTGACAATCGTCGAGATGCGAGAAAGCGGGTCAAAATGAAGCCCCAAAAGTCGATCAAGGATGCCGCCATACGGAAACTTATGGCGAAGCGGCAAGAGCATATTTTTGATTTCACCCGTGGGCACAGCAACCGCGCCACCATGGAGCGTGATCACGGACGGCACGTTGAGTTTTTCAGCGAGGTCAATAGCCGCGCACGCGAGACGACCACACGCATGGACATGAATAACATCGGGGCGAAAGGCCTTCACGGCGCGGAAGAGCGCGGGCGCATACGGATTTCCACCCTTCTTATCAAGCGCAATACGTGCGGACGTTGGCATTGGAAAGTAGGGGTAGAAATACGAAAATGTTTCCGCCTCGTTCGTTCCTGACGCGGGCTGAAGAGCGGACGTGCAAAAAATGCGCACCTCGTCCCCACGATGACGTTGCTCCTGAACGAGATTCGCGACGACAGACTCCGTGCCACCCCACTCGCCACGACTGTAACGGCGAACGATATGCGCAATTTTCATTTCGCCCCCTTTTCTTCTTCAAGGCGTGAGATGGCTTGATCCATCATTGAATAGTAATCGTAAACGCCCTTCACATAATCGGAAATCGGCTCTGTTGACATGACGGCCGCAAGCGAGTGACGTTCAAGCGGGTCAAAGCCGTGCATGCCATTTAGCGGCTTCACGCCCATGTCGGACGGCACAATCTGGATGCCGGGGTTCACGAGGAAGATGCCGTCGCCAAAATAGTGATCGGCGCGATAGAGACCATGCGTCTTCTGCTCGTCTTCCGTAAGCCAATGCCCGTCATTCGCGAACGGCGCGAGCGCGGCTTCGATCTTCGCCTTTGCTTCCGACTTTAAGTAGGTGACACGGAAAAGCGTTGAGTCGTAGCATCCGCCGTAGTCTTTTCCGAAGACAAGACCCGTTGCCTCGACGGCAGACTTGAGATCAACCGTCTTTGTGAGCGGCGTCATGCCGTGATCCGAGAAGACGGTGAGCGACCAGTCCTGGCCCGTTGCCTTCAGCGTCGCAACAAGCGACTCAATGCGGCGACGATACTCGGCCAATTTCGCATCGACGCGCGCACTCTCGGCCTTCAACGCCTCGTCATGACGAATTGCGTCCAAATCGGCCGCATAAACAAAGAGGAATTGCGCGCCCTCACGAATCGCCGCCTCCGCCGCCGGGAACGCAACAGCCTCGCCCTTGCGCCAGTCGGTGATGTGATAGTTGACGCCACTTCGCTCGCAACGATCGGCGAGGTTCTCGACGCGCTCAAGCCCGCCAGGCGTAAACAAATTCTTCTTCTCGCCGTAGTCCATATAGCCAAGTTTCTCAGGCGTGACGGCGTAGAGTTGGAAGTAGCCCGTAAAGCCGAGCACCTTTTTGACAATCTTTGAGAGTTGATTGCGAACGCGCCCACGGCGCCAAAACGAGGCGGGCTTGAGGCAACGCATGAATGCGGCGACGGCGCGAAACGGCGAGTCTTTCGGCGCGAAACGGAAAAGCCCAAGGTGCCCGTGCTCGGCGGGACGCTTTCCTGAGAGAATCGTCGGAATCGCCGTGCAGGAATAGCCAAATTGCATCTCCATCGCCTTACGATAAGGCAAAAGATCCTCAAGATATTTCTTGGGTTCGACGAGATCCCATCCGAGCGCGTCGATGAAGAGAAACACATCAACTCGATCACTCATTCTCATTGACTAAACTCCTTGCCTTCTTCACGTTCCGATCTTTCGCCTTTTCCGTCAGATACGCCGTGCCGATGACGGCGGGGCCAACCGTCTCCCACACCGAGAATTCACTGTTCGCGACCGTGAGCGACTCGATATTGCAGAAACGACGCCAATACGGCCAAATCGCGACATCCGCATCCGCGTGGACGAGTTCGCGATCTTTGGGCGGCACGCCATACGTCCAGCGATAGGGTGTTATGCCAGGGCCGTAGCGGCGATCGAGATCAAGGTAGCGCGTCGGCGCGCGAAGCCCAAGACCGCTCGTCAGCGTCTCGCCCATCGGGTTCGCGCCGTTGTGAAAATCGTTGCACAGCGAAAGCGCGTCCAGATACTTGCGCTGACCCGTCAAGATGTGCGCCGCGACAAACGCAAGACCACGCCGAAACGGATGCGCGGTTCCCCACGCCATGGTATTCGGCCACGCGCCATCCGCCGCATACCACGGGGCGCGATAGGGATAGCTTGACTCAAGTTCCTCAACGCGCGCATCGGCCATTCGCAAAAGCGCAGCCTCGTGCGCACGCCAGCCCTTCTCAAGTTCATCGGGAAGACGCAAGCGATTCGCCTCAACTTCAAGAAAGCGCAACGGACTCCACTTCCAATAAGGTTTCGCCAAGGCTTCGTTGATCGCGGCCGCGTTTTGAGAAAGCGCGCGCGCGTAATCATTCGTTGAATTATCGCCGAGGAGCATCAGGTTAAAACCCGCCTTGAAAACGAGATCACTCGGCAGAATCTTCGCGGGACGGTAGGTGATTGTCGTGTTCCAATAGGGCAAGACAACGCTCTTATCATGCGCCGCATCGTGCGCATACTCCCACGCGCGCCGCGCCGAGTCCGCCCACGCGCTCCAGTCGCCACGCCCAGTCGCGCGCGCGACGACGGCAAACGCGGCGGCCGAGGCGGCGTATTCAAGCGACGAGACGCGCGTCGCGCGCGCGAGGTAGTACGTGAGATCCTTCTCGCTCGTCGCCCCCTCGCCCGGCCGCGGATGGCGCGTCGTCTCAATCCACGTGCCGACACCGCCGTCCGCTTGTTGCGCCGCGCGCAAATGGCGAAGCCCCCACGCCGCCTCGTCAAGGATATTCGTGAGATCGGGTCGCGCGCGCGCAACAGCGACGAGATCGTCAACAAGGCTCAAGTGATACGGGCGGCGATCATAGTCCGCCGCGTCGTGCCAACCACCCGGGACGGCCACCTCTTCACGCGCGCGCGTGGCCGTCTCCTCAATGAGGCGAAAGTGATCCACATCAACCTTTCGGCCATCCAGGGCGTAGAAGCCCGCCGCGCGATTCGCATCGGGACGATATTCGCTCTCATCAGACGGGAAAAGACCGCGCCGCACGGTCTGGTGGCAATTGACGCCGCAACGAAGGTGATGGAGACCTTGAAGATGAACCTCAAGGGCACGCGCGGCGGCGTTCGGTTCAATCCGAAACGAGTCGCTCCGCCCGAGACCCGCGACAGAAAGAAAATAAAGCCCCGCGTTCGTGACAGACGAAAAGTCCATCTCCCACACCTCCTCGCCCGTCCACGGCGTGCCGTCGGTCACGGGGTCGTCCATGCGGCGTCTGAGGCGCTTTGAGAAAACAACATGGCCTGATGATGCCTCACGCAATTCAAAGGCGGGCGGATTCTTCGCATCAAACGGCAGATGAAACGCGCCGCCTGTCCCGAGCCACGCGCCGAGGTAAGCATATTTCTCGCGCGCCGAGGCCACGTAGCCGACCTGATTGATTTTAAAAAGCGGAGAAGGCGCCGTGGCATCATAGGTGAACGGAATCTTCTCGCCCGTACCAAGCGCGAGAACCGTTGTCTCGCCATTCGTAAGCGCGTGATCAAGCGCAAGCCAAACAGCGTGCCGAACATCGGCCGCATTGACATCGCGCGTCTCACCGTTCGGCGCGGGCACATGCGTCTCGCCAATCGCCTCGTGCCAAACATTCGCGTGCGCGGCGCGGAGGGCGCGGATCGTCTCAAGGCGAGGAGCCTGCGCCTTGCGGACGGCCGCGTTCATCGCGTTGTCGAGTTTCCAGCCCGTGAGGCGGACGAAGAGCGGCAGTTCTTCCTTCTCGTAGCGCGCGCGCTCAGCCGCCGTGTCGTCACCCGTGAGGCGGATGAGCGAGGGCGTCAGCGCGACGGCCTGCCACTCCATCGCAAAGAGCGGCGAAAGAAGGAGGACGGCGAATCCCGTCACGAGACATGCTGCCACATCCTTCCTTCGCACACACCACATAACATCTTACACGAACAGCTTCGCGAGCTTTTCGAGCTGCGCGACCTTGTCCTTGTTCTCCTGAAGCTTGCGGCGCGCCTCGGCGACGACGGCCTCCGGCGCGTGCGCGACGAAGTTCTCGTTCGCGAGCTTCGCCTCGGCCGACTTCACGAAGCCCGCGAGC
>CAVHJW010000094.1:0-5260 GCA_963636335.1 bacterium | reverse complement strand
CAGGCTGACGACGAGTTCGCATTCGAGCCCGCTCTTGTCGAGATAGTGCCGCACCGTCCCGTCCAGCGCCTCGGCATAGACGCGGAGGTCGCGCGCAACAAGCGTCTCGAAGATGACGCCGAACGCCGTGATGTCGTTGATCAGGTCACCCGGCCCGACGCCGAGCGCCGCCGTCGCGATGGACGGGTCCGTGAAGTAGCGCGTGTCGCTCGTGCGCAGTGGAGTCTTGCACTTCAGGTTCGGACACCACGCCGGCATGTCTTCGACGACGAAGATCTTCTTCAATGCGCCGATATACGAATAGACCGTGTCCTCGTTGAACGTGCTCGGTTCATGAACGGCAATGTCCGCCGCAATGACCGTGTTCGCCGACTGCGTCCCCTGCAGCCGCGCCAAGCTGCGCATGATGCGCCGCGCCGTGTCCGGATCGCGGCGGACGCCATCCGCCTTCGAGATGTCGCTCTCCGTCACGGCGTCCAGATAGTCGAAAGCCTGGTTGAGCGCGACCTTGCCGCGCATGCCAATCGTCGCTGGCCAGCCGCCACGGCACGTCGCAAACGCAATCTCCTCCAGCGAAAGCCGAGACTCCCCGCCTACAAATGGCTTGTCAGAAAACAAGTCCGAAAGGGAGACCGTCCCCATTGACTCGCCCGATTCCCAAAGCGACATCGGCCGCATCTTCAGGCGGCAGATGCGCCCCGTTCCGCTGTGGTTGATCTCTTCGCGACAGGCATCGGGAACAGTCGAACCTGTTAGGATGTATTGTCCGAGACCATCCGCATGATCAACGGCAAAGCGAACCGTATCCCAGAGCTTTGGCGCAATCTGCCACTCGTCCAGAAGCCGCGGCTTCGCGCCTTCAAGAAGCAAACTCGGCTTGAAGTCCGCCATCTCGAGATTGCGCTTCTGCGCGTCTTTGTCGCCAAGGTAGAGGACGCTTCGCGCGACCTGCTCGGCCGTCGTCGTCTTGCCGCACCACTTGGCTCCCTCGATCAGGACAGCCCCCTTGCCCTCCAACTTTTCAGCCAAAATGGCGTCTGCAACCCTATCTCTATAATCTGCCATAACACGAAATATAATACCACAATTTCGTAACTATCGCAAGCATTCGGCGTTTTGGCGAAATTCTGTTCGGCGTTTTGGCGTGATTTTATTCGGCGTTTTGGCGTGATTTTTGGGGTCTGTCCCCAACTTTCTGTCCCCAACTTTCCCAACTGCGCTTGCGCACATTCGGTCAGAACTGCTAAAAACTGCGAAGCTTGAGCGGATCCGTTAGGAGCCGCCATTTGCAAGCAATCGGTGTTCAACACAAAAGAGGAGTGGCGCGAAATTCTGCGGTGAAAGCGGGCGATTAGTTCAGACCCTTTGACTTTAGAAAATTGTAAGACGGCAGAACCGCCGAGAAGTCATCAAAGTGTCGTTCGCATTCAACGACGAACCACTCAACGCCGTCCTTCGCCGTGACCTCAATCACACCGTCCCAGTTGACGGGCGTTGCGCCTGGCTGACCGGGCTTACCGAGAATCGCATCGAACACCTTGACCCCCTTGCCCATGCCGTTCTCCTTCGCGTGCAACGTCGGCGAGCGGTGCGGATACTTCTTATACGGCACGCACGGATCAACGCCCGCGCACGTTGTCCAGCCGACATCCTGCTCCATGCAAACGGCTGGATCCGTGTTCGAGAAGAAGAAGTCCCAGAACGAAGTGCCGTCCGACATCTTCACGCCATGCTCCCACGTGTGGTTATGAAGGCCGATGCGGCAGCCGAACTTTGCGGCGTCGGCCGCAACCTTATTGTAGCCATCGGCAAGCCGCTTCGCAAACTCATCAATCTCCTTTGATGACGGGCACGCCTCGCCGCACCGACCCGTTGACCACGTGCAGCCGGGCGGGAAATTACCGCCGCCAGGGCAGATGATGAGGTTGTTGCCGTAGGTCATATTGAAGTCACAGGTCTTCTTCAAGACTTCGGGGTCATACTTCCAAACCTTCGTGTTGAGGCCGTAGGCGTCCGTCGAGACATGCGTGCCGCACACCTTGATGCCCGCATTCGCGAGCGCCTTGCGTAAGCCCTTCGCGTCCTTGTCGTACTGGTAGTAGCCAGCGAACTCAACGCCCTTGAAGCCGATCGCCGCGACCTGCTCAAGCGCGCGATCGAGGCCGACGCTGGGCTTACCGATATACTTGCAGAGCGAATAGAGCTGGAGCGCAATCTTCGGATGTCCGCAGCGACACGCCGCCGCAAGACCCCTCGGAAACGCGACGGCCGCCGCGCCTGTTCCGAGAAAACCAAAGAACTGACGACGAGAGATTTCCATACTTTGTCTTTCCTGTTTTGATGTTGAACTGTCCGATGCCGCGACCCCTAAAGCAACCGACCCTCAAGGGCCTCACGCACGGGGGCAAAACTACGGCGGTGCTCCGGGCAGGGACCGAGACGCATAAGCGCGGCAAGATGATCCTTCGTCGGATAACCCTTGTGCTTGAGAAAGCCGTAGCCCGGATAGAGGCGCTCTAAGCGCACGCAGTCCGCATCGCGTGCTGTCTTGGCGAGAATTGATGCGGCCGCAATTAGAAGCGACTTCGCATCCCCCTTGACGACATTCGTCGCCGTCGGCAACGTCGTGACGGGGAGGCCATCCACGAGAACATGAAGATGGGCAACGTCTGGGTCAAACCGTTCCGACTCGGCGCGTGTCAATTTGAGCGCGGCCGAGACCTCGTCCACGGCGCGGCGCATCGCGAGGTGCGTCGCGCGGAGGATATTCATCTCGTCAATTTCGGCGGGGCTCGCCGAGGCCACCGCCCACACGCACCCCGCCGTCGTCTTGATAACCTCGGCCAAGTGTTCGCGCCGTTTGGCAGAAAGTTTCTTTGAATCATTGACCGCCGACCAGTCATCCGCAAGAAGAACCTCGGCGCGTGCAAGGGGCACGCTCACGCAGGCGGCATAAACCCCACCCGCAAGAGGTCCGCGCCCCGCTTCGTCCACGCCCGCGACGGGATCGCCGAGGCCGCGCTCCAAGTCCAGCGAAACGGCCACGCCTACTCTTCTTCCATCTCGTCCGCGTCGCTCGGCAGTTTGTAGCCCGCGCCGTCGTCATAAGCGATGTCGTAGCCCTGACAGAGGACCGCCGTCAAATCCTCGCTCTTCAGACCCTTCTCGTTGTATTTGAGCGTCTCTGTGTGACCATCGGCAAAAACAACGTGGCCACAGTAGTCGCGCTTGCCGAGCTTGTGCGGAAAGCCGATGGCCTCAACCTCACCCTCCCAATCACCCATCTTAACGCCATTCACCGTCGCACGATACTGAAGCGTGCAATCCGCGGCATACGATGACGGGTCACTCACCGCCTGTCGCGTCAAGGGGTCAACCGTCGGCAATTCAGCAAAAAGCAGAACGCGATCGGCGCGTGAGAGCGAGTTATAAGCGACGCCGCACGCGCCGTCCGTCGCCGCCGCGCCCGAACCGCGCGTCGTGTCATAGCCAAAGCGTGCGCTCATCACATAACTCCACAAGGGTGTCTTCATTTTCTTCTCGCCGCGATAGCGCACATGCTCAGGGCAGGTATAAAGCTTGCGGTTGTAGGCGGTCGCCTTCCAGAGCGTGCCGTTCGTAATTGCGTAGATGTCGCTCTCGTCATCGCCCGTCCCATAGAACGGACAAATCTCAACGCCAACATGCGCCGTGCGAACTTTATTGCCGTTGCCATCGTCATACTTGTCCTTGTCGAGCCAACTGATCCAGCCCGTCTGCGGCGCGTACGTTGTTGTCGTTGACCCCATGCTCACCGATTCGCGCGAGCCTGCGAGCGGATAGTAGCCCGACTGCATCGCGTAAGTGTTCGCCGCCTGCGCGAGGTTCTTCATGTTCGTGATGCAGAGCGCCGCACGCGCCGACGAGGTCGCGCCGCCGAAGGAGACCATCATTACGCCGGCCAAGATGGCAATGATGGCGATGACAACCATCAGTTCAATGAGCGTGAAGCCGCGTTCAAGTCTTTCCGTCATATTGTTCCTCCTTTTCGGTTGTCGTCGTCTAATGCGATTGAACGAAATTAAAGCCCGACCGCGCGATGAACTTTCTCCATCTGAACCGCCGCCGCGTCGCGCGCGCGACGCGCCCCATCACGCAAAATGTCCTCCAATGTGTCGGGGCTCTTCGCCAGTTCATCACGCCGCGCCTTAAACGGATCAAAGAGGCGGTGGTAGGCGGCGAGAAGATCCTTCTTGGCCGAGCCGTAGCCGTAGCCGCCCGCGCGGAACTTCGCCGCCATTTCGGCGACCTCCTCGGGGGTTGCGAAAAGTTTGTAAAGCTCGTAGACGGAATTACCCTCGGGTTCTTTCGGTGCTTCCATCGGCGTTGAGTCGGTCTGGATGCCCATCACTTTCTTTTTGACCGACGGATCAAAGAGCTCAATCGCGTTGTGGTAACTCTTCGACATCTTCTGCCCGTCAGTTCCCGGGATTGTCGCGACAGTCTCAGGGATGTATGCGTCGGGGAGCTTAAAGATCTCACCATAAGCGTTGTTGAACTTCTGCGCGAGATCGCGCGTCACCTCAAGGTGCTGCTTCTGATCTTTGCCGACGGGCACGAGGTCCGCATTCATCATGAGGATATCGGCCGCCATCAAAACGGGATAAGCGAAGAGCCCATGCGTCGCCTCAAAACCGTGCGCCATCTTGTCCTTGTAACTGTGGCACCGCTCAAGAAGCCCCATCGGCGTGAGGCAGGAGAGAGCCCACGCAAGTTCCTGCACCTCGGGGACATCACTTTGGCGGTAGATGATCGTCTTCTTCGGATCCATGCCGCAAGCAAGGTAATCAAGCGCGACATCGCGCGTCGCCTCGCGCAGAGCCGCGCCGTCGCGAACGGTCGTCATCGCATGAAAGTTCGCGATGAACATGAAAATCTCCTCACCGCGCTCCTGAAGGTCAAACATGGACTTCATCGCGCCGAAGTAGTTGCCCCAGTGGAGCTTGCCCGAAGGCTGGATACCCGTGAGAATGCGCTTCATCTTCTTTCTCTCCCCTTCCGTCAGATTGTCCATCCAAAGAGCCCGAGCGTGCGGCAGACCTCCGAGACGAGAATCGCGATGACGAGCGCGGGCGCGAAGTACTTCACCATGATGACGTAGAGTCCCTTCGCCTTGAAGGCGTTACCCTCGGCCTCAACCTCGTCAACAATCGCCTTCGGCTTCAAGATCCAGCCGACGAAGATGCACGTCGCCGCGGCCGTGATCGGCATCAGCACGGAG
>CAVHJW010000093.1:0-5498 GCA_963636335.1 bacterium | reverse complement strand
CAAGGTTCGCGCCCCAAAGCGGCGCGGCAAGAAGCGTAAGCGAGAGCAAAAGAAATAGGCGGTTTTTCATCGTCTTCAATCCTCTGTTCAGGTTTTGATGACAAACATTATACCAAAAAAACCGCACACACAGAAAGAAACCTCCACGAAAAGTGCAAACGGTGCGCTGCTTTCGCGCGCGATTGCTTTCGCGTACGAATGATTGCTTTCGCTGAACACGGAGCACGGAGGAACACGGAGGCCTTGGGAGACGGACAAAAGGAAGAGCCGTGTATTGTCTAACCTTTCGCTAAACTTTCGACTGCCCTTTAACGCGCCGTTTTGGTATAATGGGGCGTAAGTGAAAGCAAAAGGTTTAAGTCTGATGAGCGGCGGGCTTGACAGCCAGCTCGCGGTTCGCGTCCTTGAGGAGGCGGGAGCCGATGTGGAGGCCGTCACCTTCGTGACGCCCTTCTTTGACAGCGCGAAGGCCGAAGCGGCCGCGCGCGCGCTCGGCATCAAGCTTCACACGATTGACTTTCTAGATGACGAGATTTCGCTCATCGAGAACCCGCCACACGGATTCGGCGGTGCGATGAACCCGTGCATTGATTGCCACGCGCTCATGATCCGCCGCGCGGGAGAACTTATGACGCGCCTGGGCTACGATTTTGTCGCAACTGGCGAAGTACGAGGCCAACGGCCGATGAGCCAAAATGCGCAGTCTCTCATCACCGTCGAAAAAGCATCTGGACTTGTGGGGCGCCTTGTCCGCCCCCTCTCCGCAAAACTCTTGGAGCCGACCATTCCCGAAAAAGAGGGGCTTCTCGATCGCACGAAATTGCTCGACATCTCGGGACGCGCGCGCGACCGCCAAATCGCGCTTGCCGCCAAATTCGGCATCCGTGACTATCCTTCGCCCGCTGGTGGGTGTAAACTGACGGAAGAGGCCTTTGGACGAAAGCTCCGCGACCTCAAAGAACACGAAGGTCTTCACTCTCGGACGCTCATTGAGCTTCTCCTCATCGGCCGCCGCTTCCGTCTTCCCGATGGGTCAAGCATCATCCTCGGCCGCGACGCGAAGGAGAATGCGCGCCTCGCCGAGACGATTTATTCAGGGCGCATCCTTTTGGAGCCTAGCGTGCATCATCTCATCGGTCCAACCGCCTTCATCCCCGTCCTTCACTCGGACAACGATCTCACCCTCGCGAAAGAAATTGTACGTGCATGGTGCCGTGGCACAACGGAAGAAGACCGCGCCCCGTACAAGAAGTTCCAGTTGACATAGCAAAATCAAAACAAGAGAAGAAAATCCATGATTGAAACAATCGCCGCCCACCTTGACAGCTTCGCCGCGCTCGCGCCCACGTGGGGTCTTGTCTTCGTCTTCGTCTTTATGGCCATTGAGTCATCCTTCATTCCCTTCCCCTCCGAAGTCGTTATGATTCCCGCAGGCTTTCTTGCGGCCCGTGGCGAGTTCGGCTTTGCCTCGCCACTTGTCGCCGTCTCCATGGCGGTTTTTGTCGGCATTCTCGGCTCACTCGCAGGTGCCTACATCAATTACTACCTCGCCCTTAAAGTTGGCAAGCCCTTCCTTCTCAAATACGGCAAGTGGTTCTTCTTAAAGCCCGCCGCGCTTGAGCGTGCCTGCGAAGTCTTCAATCGCTACGGCGCGGCCACAACCTTCGTCTGCCGCATGGTGCCCGCCATTCGTCAACTCATCTCCATTCCAGCCGGCATCGCACGCATGCCCTTCGCGCCCTTCACACTCTTCACCGCGCTCGGCGCGGGCGTTTGGACAGCGATTCTCGCGTTCGTCGGCTACGCGATGGGGCGCTCGGCAGGCGACATCTCCTATCTGGAACTTTGCACAAAGGGGCAAAAAATGGCGGCCGACAACTTGCCCCTCGTCATTGGCGGCGCGATTATCCTTGTCGCCCTTTATATGATTTTAAGCCACCTCGTCATGCGCCGCACGAAGGATGCGGCATGATCCTCTCAGTCGAGCATCTTAAAATTGCCTTCTCAATCGACGGCCGCCGCTCGGTTCCCGTGCGCGATGTCTCGTTTTCCATTCCCGAGAACGGCCGCATCGCCCTTGTCGGCGAGTCGGGCTGTGGCAAATCGCTGACCGCGCGCGCACTCGGCGGCCTCGTTGATCACGCCGAAATCTCAGGGACGATTCGTGGTACGGCGCGTCTCGCCTACATCTTCCAAAATCCAATGGCCTGCCTCGACCCCGTCATGCGTATCGCACGACAAATTGACGAGGCGCGCCCAACGCGCGGCGATAACGCACGCACCGAATCGCTTCTAGAGGCCGTGGGGCTCCCGCGCGAGACAATGCGCAAATACCCCTGCCAACTTTCGGGCGGCCAACAGCAGCGCGTCATGATTGCAATGGCTCTCGCGCAAGAGCCAACCCTTCTCATCGCCGACGAACCGACGACCGCACTTGACGTGACGACGCAACGCGACGTTCTAGACCTCATCCAGCGGATTGCCGATGAGAGGAAGATGGCCACCTTGCTCATCACCCACAACCTCGGCCTCGTGAAGCGATACGCCCAAGACGTCCACGTCATGTACGCGGGCGAAATTGTGGAACATGGGCCCGTTGAAACAATCCTCCGCGCGGCGCGACACCCTTACACACAAGGGCTTCTCGCCGCCGTGCCACGCCTTTCCGCGCCGAAGGACGCGCCGCTCGTGGATATTCCAGGCACCGTGCCGCCGCCATGGGACTGGCCAACCGGTTGCGCTTTTCATCCGCGCTGCCCGTTTAAGACAGGCGGCTGCGAAGAACCCTCCTTCACGGGTCCGTGCCCGCGCGTTAGATAGGCCGACCCCTTACAGTCGTGACAAAGAAAAAAACGAAGGCGCGAGACTCATGCTCGCGCCCTCGTTTTTGACCCTCTCGATCAAGAACCATCCACTACTCAATGTCGACGACATTCGCCCAGTGGAGCAGCAAGTCGCGATTCTTCGGCGACTGCTCGCGGCTCGCTTCAGCGGCCGCCACGATCGGCAGGTACTTCTGGATGTCGGCGAGCGCAACGCCAAGGGCCGCGCACGCAAGCTCCATGTACTTTTCAGCCGCCGCGACATGACCCGAGAGCCAGAAGAGGAGGTAGGTGCGCGCGACATCCGCGCAAGGATCGCCAAGGCGCACGTGGCTCCAGTCAATGACGCGCCAATCGCCGTTCGGCGTGCGAATGACATTCGTCGGGTTGAAGTCGCCGTGGCAAAGAGCCGTGCCGCGCGGGAAGCTCTGAAGCTTCATGTGCAAGTCGTAGCGCGTAATCTTATCAACGGGCGAGGCCGAGATCTGCTTGTCGAGCTTGTCCGCGAGGTTGCCCATGCGGTCGGACGTCTTTGAGAAGATCTTGCACTGAATCGCGACGAAATCCTTCAGGTACTTCGTCAGATTCTTCTTATCCTTCGCCATGAGGTCGGCGAGCGTCTCGCCCTCGATGTACTCACGGCGAATGCACCAGTGGTCGCGGATCTTGCACACTTCCAGCACCTTCGCGACAGGGAGACCCGTCTCGGCGGCGCGCGCCTCGTTCATGGCCTCGTTCAGAATGAGCGAGACCTTGTAATTGGGCCCGAAGATCTTAAGGACGGTGTCCTTGTCGCGGCAGATAACCTTATCGGAGCGCTGCTGGAGGACGGAATCCTTCTTCGCAGGGGTCGCCACCTTCTTCGCGGGGGCGACCGACTCAGCGACAACCTTCTTCGGACGGCCCGGCTTGCGACCCGTCGACTTCTTCTCGGCTGCTTTCTTCTTCATGTTGAATTTCCTTTCAGTCGTTGACGTTCGTTTAGACGTTCTCGTGCTTGCCGTAGTAGGCGTTGAGATACATCTGCTTGATTTCCTTCATCAGCGGGTAGCGCGGGTTCGCGCCGGTGCACTGGTCGTCGAAGGCCTGCTCCGTCATCGCGTCGAGACGCGCGAGGAAGTCCTTTTCGTCGGGGACGTAGTCGCGGATCGTCGGCTTGATGCCGATGCGCTTCTGGAGGTCGCGGATCTTCTGCAGGAAGTTCATGAACTTCTCGCCCTTGCTCTTGCCCGTCACGCCGAGCGCGTCCGCGATCTCGAGGTAGCGCTCGAGCGTGTGCGGATGGTCGTACTGCGGGAAGGTGCCCATCTTGCGCGGCACGGGGTCGGCGTTGAAGCGCAGCACTTCCTCCATCATCAGCGCGTTGGCGATGCCGTGCGGGATGTGGTGGAACGCGCCGAGCTTGTGCGCCATCGAGTGCATGACGCCGAGGAACGCGTTCGCGAAGGCCATGCCGGCCATCGTCGCGGCGTTCGCCATCTTCTCGCGCGCCTTCGGGTTCGCGACCTTCGCAACCGCCGCGTCATAGCACTGCGGCAGATACTCGAAGATGTCCTTCAGAGCCTGAATCGCGAGGCCGTCCGTATAGCTCGTTGCCAACATCGAGGCATAGGCCTCAAGGGCGTGCGAGACGGCGTCGATGCCCGACGCGCTCGTGAGTCCGGGCGGCGCCATCATCTGGACGTCGGCGTCGACGATCGCCATCTTCGGCATGAGCTCGTAGTCGGCGAGCGGGTACTTGACGCCCGTCTTCTCGTCCGTGATAACCGCGAACGGCGTCACTTCAGAGCCCGTACCAGCCGAGGTCGGAATTGCGATGAAGTAAGCCTTCTCGCCCATCTTCGGGAACGTGTAGACGCGCTTGCGGATATCCATAAAGCGCATCGCCATGTCCTGGAAGTCGCACTCCGGGTGCTCGTAGAGAACCCACATGATCTTCGCAGCATCCATCGCCGAACCGCCGCCAATGGCGATGACGACATCCGGCTTGAAGCTCGACATGAGCTTCGCGCCGTCCTTCGCGCAGGCGAGAGTCGGATCTGGCGCCACGTTCGAGAACGTTGTGAACATGATGCCCTGCTTCTCAAGCGCCGCCTCAATCGGCTTCGTGTAACCGTTGGCATAGAGGAAGTTATCCGTCACGATGAACGCCTTCTTCTTGCCCATCACCTCACCGAGTTCGCGAAGCGCCACCGCGAGGCACCCCTTCTTCTGGTACACCTTCTCAGGCGCGCGGAACCACAGCATATTTTCTCTGCGAATGGCCATAGTCTTGATATTGATGAGATGTTTAACGCCGACGTTCTCCGAAACGGAGTTGCCGCCCCAGCTGCCGCAACCGAGCGTGAGCGACGGAGGCATCGCGAAGTTGTAGATGTCGCCGATGCCGCCAAGGGACGACGGCGAGTTCACGATGAGACGGCACGCTTTCATGCGGTCCGCGAACGTTGCAAGCTTCGCCTTCTCGTTGAGCTCGTCGATCCAGAGGACGGACGTGTGACCGAGGCCGCCGTTGTTGACGAGGAGCTGCTCGGCGATGTCGAGCGAGTTCTCAAAACCCGTCGACTTGTACATGCCGAGAATCGTCGTCAATTTCTCGTGACCGAACGCTTCGCTCGTCGCCGTCGAGGTCGCCTCGCCGATGAGGACCTTCGTGTCCTCCGGGACTTCGAAGCC
>CAVHJW010000092.1:0-5523 GCA_963636335.1 bacterium | reverse complement strand
TCACGATGCTTCTTTGGAACACGCTTGAAAGCGCGATGCGTTTCGCGGCGAAGCATGTTGGATAAGACATGAGCAAGCCCGCCCGTATATATCTTAGCCCGAAGAAGCCGCTCCTTGATGCGGTCGTTGAGTGGCTTTCTCTTAATCGCCTTGAGCGTACGGAGGGCGTGCCCTCGCTCGCGCATGTGATGGTGGTCGTGCCGACGGCGCAATCGGGTCGAAGTTTGCGCCTCGCGCTCGCAAAGAGGCTTGGAGGCGTCCTACCACCGAAGGTCGTCCTTCCGATGCAGCTCGTGGCATGCGCCGATGAGGCATACCGCGAAGCGACAGATGCAGAACTCATGGCCGCGTTTCTAAAGTTCCTCGACTTGACGCGCGTTGATGCATGGCCTCATCTTGTCCGTCCCGATGCGCTTCAGGATATGAATGCGCGCCTTTCACTCTGGGATCAGCTCTCTGACATCTGGCGCGTCCTCTTTGGCGGGGGGCTTTTGATGTCTGATGTCTTAAAGAATGACGCGGCGCGGCAGGTTCTTGAAGGCGCGGCAGGCGAGGAGGTGGCGCGTTGGCAGGAACTTTCCAACCTTGAGTCCACATTTTTTGATTTTCTTCACACGCATGGCGTTGTTCATCCGGTCGAGAACGCGCGGCGGGCGAAGATGCAACCGCGTGCGATTGCGCCCGACATCCGCGAAGTCATCCTCCCGGCCCTCGCAGATCCTGTGCGCCTTCTGCCGTGCGTTCTTGCGATGCAGCGCCCCTCTCTCGCGCTTACGGTTCTTCTTCATGCCGACGAGGCGGATGACGCGACGTTCGATGACTGGGGGCGCCCGATTACCGCATGCTGGATTAGCAAGGATGCAAACGCGTTCTCTTTGTTCACGGATGCGGATATCGTGCTCGGTGCCGACACGTCCGACCTTGCGCACCGCGTTGTGGCGGACTTTCCCGTTGTTGAGAGCCCCTTGGCCACACCGTCATTGGCACTTGTCGATGGCAAGATGTTCCCCGATGTCGCGAGCGCATTCCTGAACGCGGGCTATGTCATTCACAACCCTGAGCGCCACCCGCTTGCGGTCTCATCGCTGGGGCGCCTTGTCCGCGCGCTTGTGCCGCTCTATCGCCCGGATGCAAACGGTTACGGCTGGGCGTCGGTCGTTCAGGTTCTTCGTGCGGATGATGTTCTTAAAGCCCTCGTCGCGTCATTATCCCTCAATCGTGCAGAGGTACTCGCGGGCATTGACATCGCGCAGAATCGCTTCCTGCCACAATTTCTACCCTTGAGCGGCGTGTTTCCCTATGCTGAAATCTCGCACGGAGACGCGAAAGCCTATGCGGCCTTTTCGTCGGCAGCCGCAACGTTTGTCTCGTGGCTTGATGTCGCGAGAAAGGATCATTCTCTCATCGCCTTTCTCCGCCAGATGCTGAAGAGAATCTTTGCGAAAAGAATGCTCGCGGGCGGTGATGGAGAGGACGAATTTCGGGAGGCGGCCGCCTGTGTCTGGAGCGCGCTTGACGCACTTGAGAGTCAGGTGCTTGTTGGGCTTGACCTTTCGGATGTAGCCTTTGACGCCGTTGTCCTTCGCACCCTTGACGCCGCTTTTTATTCGTTGGAGCCAGACGCGCCGAACGCGCTTCGGACAGAAGGCTGGCTTGAGCTTTCATGGAGTGCCGCGCGCCAATTTGCGCTCGTTGGGTTTCATGAGGGCGCGGTGCCAGATGCGCTCGTTGGTCACGCCTTTATCCCTGACGGCTTGCGCCGCGCACTCGGCCTCACAAACAATGATGACCGTCTCGCGCGTGACACGTGGCTCTTTAAGGAACTCCTTGACTCGCACGTGCCGCATGCCGTGCGCGCGTATGTCGCGAAGACAGATAATGCGGGTGAAATCTGTCGCCCGAGCCGTCTTCTTTACCGATGCCCAGAGAACGCGTTCCCGACGCGCGTCAAGATGCTCTTTGGCGATTGTAACACGGAGGCCACACGTTTCCCCCGTGAAGTCGCGCCCGTCTGGCGTCTTCGCCTACCCGACGAGGTGTCGCTTCCGAGTCGCGATGCGAAGACGCCCGAGGGACGTCTTTCTGCGAGCGCGATTGACCAGTACATCCGTTGTCCATTCACCTATCTGCTCAAGTTTGCGTTGGGCATGAAGGCGGTTGAGGGAAAAGATGAGCTTGGCTTTGATGACTTCGGTACGATTGTCCACAAGGTTCTGGAGGTGTACGCGAAGGAGCAGATTGCGTGCGGCGCGAATCAACTTTCGGGGGTTGACCAAATTCGCGCTGCGCTGGCGCGCATCGTGAAGGACGTGACGCGTACCTATGGCGAGAGCCCAAGCGTCAACATTGCGCTCCAGTTGGATGCGCTTGCGGGGCGTATCGACCTCTTTGCACCTATTCAGGCTCAGTGGGCGCAAGAGGGTTGGCGGATTGTTGAGCGGCCGGAGTATTCATTCCTCGTCCAACCGTTTGATGGGGACAATACGTGGATCAAAGGGAGTGTTGATCGCATAGACTACCACCCAGATTATGGCTACCGCATCATTGACTACAAGACGTGGGACGATGTGACGAAGGCGAAGGAGCATTTTGTGAAGGGCGGCGCGGCTCATTTGGATTTTGCGCTGAAACATCATTTTCCGCTCTACGAGGGCGGTCAACGCCTTTTATCCGTCCAGCTTCCGCTCTATGCGCGCTGTCTTGAGAAGGTCAATGAGAAGTTTAGGGGGAGAATCGCTGACGCGTGTTATCTCGTTCTCGGCAAGGACAAGGACAACGTGGGTGTTTTTGGGAGTGTCTTTTCGCAGGGTGTATACGAGGTTCCGAAGAGTCAGAAGTCAAGAGTCTCCATTCTGGATGCTCTTCCTGTGGCGATGGAGACGGCATGGACGGCGGTCCGCCACATCAAGGAAAACCTCTTTTGGCCGCCAGGTCCAGGTGAGGTGTGGAAGAGCGACTTCGCTCGCCTTTTCGTCTCAACGCCTGAACAGGATATGGGTGAGGCGTTGGAAAATCAATCGGAATGGATTCGAACGCAACATGAGAGACTGGAGGCATGCCGATGAAAGAATCGGGTATGATTGAGGGCAATTTGCTCATTCGCGCCTCGGCCGGGACGGGCAAGACGTTCGCGCTCGCAACGCGCTTTATCCGTCTCATGCTGTTTGATGGGGTTGAGCCATCGCGCATCGTGGCGCTCACGTTCTCGCGCGCCGCCGCGCAGGAAATTTACACGAAACTTTTAGAGCGGCTTTGGTCGGCGTCACAGGATCAGCAGGGTGCTGACAAAGAGCGGGAACGTCTTCTAGATAAGCTCGCTTCTGATACAGTGGAGAGGATTGACGCCCTACACATCGCCTGGATACCGGCAACGTTCGCGGTCCTGCTCCGAAAGGTTGTCTCGATCCAGTATCTCGGGGCTATTGCGACACTTGACAGTTTTATCTTGCGTCTCGTGAGGAGCTTCCCTCTTGAGATGGGCTTCCAGAACGCGGTCTCGGTGCTTGATGATTTTGGTGAGGAGAATGAGATTGATTGCGCGAAGAAGGCGTTGCTCGCGCGACCCGACGATGCGGGTGCGTTCGCGAAGGCGTTCCGTGCCGCGAAGGAGGGTGCGCTTTCTCGGACATGTGGGGCGGTGATTGACAACTTGATGAATAAGGGTTGGCGCGCGTTCATCCTCGCTCACCCCGAGAGTCAAGACTGGACGGAGGAGTCAATGGCCGCCGCGCTCGATCTTAAGCCGGCTGTTACTGATGCTTTGGACGTGGAAACGGTTGGGGACGATATTGCTGACAAGCAAGCGCGTACGTGGTTTGAGAAGTTTAAGGTGTATCTTGGCGACGTTAAGGCAGGTGAGAATCCTCTTCCTCCCAGCAACAAGATTGCGGTGGAATTCGCGCGTGCGGTTGCCGAGCATCCCGACGCGCCCTACGTTATTCATGTGTCAAAGGATGGTGACGAGACGAGGTGTGTATTTCCCGAGACCGTTTTCGCAGCGGCGCACAAGGATCTCTCGCGTCTTGCGGATGTTTACTTCCGCCATCAGTTGGCGATTGTCGCGGCGAAGATTCGCCTCTTCTCACTCATTGAGCGCGAATACGATAAGAGGACGCGCCGCGCCGGGAAGTTGACCTTTCAGGACTTCACCGATGCTGCGAAGGACAATTCAAAGATCGCGATTGAAAATCTTCGATTCCGCTTTGACGCGATGTTGGATCATTGGGCGCTTGATGAGTTTCAGGACACGAGTGAAGTGCAATGGATGTGCCTTCGTGACCTTGTTGAATCGGCGGCTTCGGGCGGCTCGTCGTCGTCGCGTTCAGTCATCGCTGTCGGTGACCTCAAGCAGTCTATCTACACGTGGCGTGGCGGCGACGACAAGCCGTTTGAGGAGATGATGACATGGCTGTGGTTTGATAAGGATAAGTATAAGGATGATAAGAGAGCCTATGGTCAAATTGAGAACGCGAAAACATCCTATCGCTACGGGAAGCGCATTGCGGACTTCATTAATCGTGTCTTTGGACCTAAGAGTATCCATGACGGAGGTCTTATCCCCAACGCGCGTCAGGCGGCGGTTGATCGCTGGCTTCGGGCGGACTGCTGGCTTGATCATGAGCCGCAGTACGACAAGGAGACAGGACTTCCGAAGGTGCAAGACCATGTGAAAATCATCCGCGTGACGTCGGATGGCGCGCAGAAAAAGACCGACCTTGATGAGAGACTCGCCGAGGCTCTCGGTCGCGAAGTTGCCTCTGCGTGGGAGGCGCATCAGGCGGCCGGTAGCGACGAAACGGTCGGTATCCTCGTTCGAAGCAACAAGAACGGCATTCTGGTTGCAGAGGTGTTGCGCAAGAAGGGCTTGCCTGTTGTGTGGGAGGGAATGAACGCCATCGGCGATGTTCCCGCTGTGCAGGCCGTCCTCGCGCTTCTCCAACTCTCGGAGCATCCCGAGGATTCATTTGCATGGATGGCCGTGAACACGCTCTTGCCCGTTCGTGAAATCCTCCTTCCCTTGTTCAACTCAGCGACGGAAGTCTCGGCCCACGTGGCTGAATGCCTTTCACATCAGGGGTTGGCGCGGACGCTTAAGGATTTTTGTAACACGCTCTGCCGCGAGGAGCACGGACTCGATGGCCTTTCGCGTTCGCGCCTCCAGTTGCTCGTGCGCCTCGGTGTTGACTACGAGGGACGATGGGACGACGAAGGTATGAACGGCTTCGTCCGCTACGTTGCGGAGGCCAGTCGGCGCGAGTGCGCGTCATCATCAAACGTAATCCGCATCCTCACCATCCATCGCTCCAAGGGCCTGACGCTTGACCGCGTCTATGTGCCAATCTTTGAGGGGGAGAATGAATCAATCGTTGCGCCCAAGCCGAACAGTCTGCTTTTCGGACATGGGCGTGGGTGGGTACTCCCTTATGTCGCGGGAGATGTCTTTCTCCTCAACGAGCAGACGAAGGCCGCCTTTTGCGAGCAGTGCGATGCACGTCTTTTGGAGCATCTGCGCCTCTATTATGT
>CAVHJW010000091.1:0-5556 GCA_963636335.1 bacterium | reverse complement strand
GTCCTGTCCTTTACAGTCAAGGGTGAAACTGATAAAATACATATCTAAAGGAAATTATGAAAATTAGTTCGGACATCCGCGCCATTGGCGTCAACGATCACGAGATCGACCTCTTTGAAGGACAGTATCCCGTCCCGCGTGGGATGGCCTACAATTCTTACGTCGTCTTGGACGACCAGATCACCGTCTTTGACACGGTGGACGCGCGCTTCGGCGCGGCGTGGCTTGAGAATATGAAGGCGGTCATCGGCGATCGTGCGCCGAGCTTCCTCGTCGTCCAGCACATGGAGCCAGATCACTCCGCCTGCATCGCGACCTTCCTCGCCACCTACCCGCAGGCGAAGGTCGTGGCCTCCGCGCAGGCGTTCGTGATGATGAAGAACTTCTTCGGCACGGACTGGGCCGATCGTCGTATCGTCGTTAAAGAAGGCGACACGCTCATGACGGGGCGCCATACGTTCACGTTCGTTGCCGCGCCGATGGTGCACTGGCCCGAGGTTATCGTTACCTACGATCAAACCGATAAGGTTCTCTTCTCGGCCGATGGCTTCGGCAAGTTTGGCGCGAATGATGTTGTCGACCCCGAGGGTTGGGACTGTGAGGCGCGTCGCTACTACTTCGGCATCGTCGGCAAGTATGGTCTTAACGTCACGAACCTTCTGAAGAAGGCCGCCGCGCTTGATATTCAGACCATCTGCCCACTCCATGGCCCCGTCCTTAACACGCCTGAGGCGATTGGCCACGCGGTGAAGCAGTATACGACTTGGGCGAGTTACGCCGTTGAGTCTGAAGGCGTCTTGATCGCGTACACGTCGGTCTATGGCCACACGAAGGCGGCCGTTGAGGAACTCGCCGCCGCACTGAAGGCGAAGGGATGCCCCAAGGTTGTTGTTGCCGACCTCGCGCGTGACGAAATGTTTGAGACCGTGGAGGATGCCTTCCGCTACGGCAAGATTGTTCTCGCGACGACGACGTACAACATGGAGATCTTTCCCTTCATGCGCACGTTCATCACGCACCTCGTTGAGCGCAACTACCAGAACCGCACGATCGGTCTTCTGGAGAATGGCTCGTGGGCACCGACGGCCGCGAAGGTGATGAAGGGACTCTTTGAGAAATCAAAGAACATCACGTTCTGCGACACGACGGTCACGATTCGGAGTGCGCTCGATGATGCCTCGCGCGGGGCGATCGCCGCGCTCGCCGATGAACTTTGTCGCGCGTAAGGAGATTATGCGCACACGGGTCGCGAGTCACGTCGCCGTTCTCCCGAAGAGCGGAATCAGAAAATTCTTCGACATTGTTGCACAGTCGAAGGACATCGTCTCGCTCGGTGTGGGCGAGCCAGACTTTGACACGCCCTGGCACATCTCGCGCGCGGCCGTGACCTGCCTTGAAGACGGCGGCACGCATTATACATCCAATCTCGGCACGCCCGCTCTTCGTCAAGCGATCTGCCGCTATCTGACGCGCCGTTTTAAGGCATCGTTTGATTGGCAAAAAGAGGTGCTCGTGACCGTCGGCGTTTCGGAGGCTATTGACCTTGCCATTCGCGCCCTTTGTGCGCCTGGCGACGAGGTTCTTTATCATGAGCCGTGCTTCGTCTCTTACGCTGCAACGGTGCGTCTCGCGCATGCCGTTCCCGTTGCCGTTGAGACGCGTGTTGAAGATGAGTTTCGTTTGACGGTCGAAGCCCTTGAGAAGAAGGTCTCGCCGAAGACGAAGGCGCTCCTTCTCAATTTCCCCTGTAATCCAACGGGCGCGGTGCTCTCTCCGAGTGAGATGAAGGCGATTCTCGAATTTGTTGAGCGGCACGACCTCATCCTTCTCGCCGATGAAGTTTACTCGGAACTCAACTATGCGGCAATCGGCGAAGACCCCGCAGATGAGGAGAAGCCGCTTGTCTCGTTCGCGTCGTTCCCTGAATATCGCGACCGCGTCATCCTCTTGAACGGCTTTTCGAAGTCGTGGGCGATGACGGGCTTCCGTCTCGGCTACGCCTGTGGGCCGAACGACATCATTGACGCGATGATGAAGATCCATCAATATGGCATCATGTCCGCGCCGACGCTCGCGCAAGCCGCGGGCGTGGAAGCGATGGATCATGGTGACAAAGATGTTGCGCGGATGCGCCGCGAGTATCGCCGCCGCCGCGACTATCTCGTCGGTGCGCTCAATGAGATGGGGCTGAAGACGGTGATGCCGAAGGGCGCGTTCTATATCTTTGCTGATGTTCGCGCGACGGGGCTTTCCGATGAAGACTTCGCGATGACGCTCTTAAAAGAGTTCGGCGTCGCGGTCGTTCCAGGCAATGCGTTTGGCGCGTGCGGCGCGGGTTTTGTCCGCATGTCCTACGCGACGTCGATGGAGAAACTTCACCTTGCCGTTGAGCGGATGGCAAAGATGTTGAAGGCGCGATGAAGTCGAAGTTTCTGCCTTTCGAGATTCTCTTTGAGGATCGCGACCTTATCGTCATTGACAAGCCCGCGGGGCTTCTCTCGACGCACACGCACCTTGCGGGGCGCGCCGCGCGTGAGGGCCAACTGACGGCCGAGAATCTCCTCAATGCTTATGTTCGCAAAGGGCAGGCGAAGAGTCAGAAGTGCGTCTACCTCGTTCATCGCCTTGATCGTGAGACGAGCGGGGTCATGGCGTTCGCCAAGAGTGCGCGTCTTGCCGAGGCGTTGCGTGAAAACTGGAATGCGCTGACCGAGAAGGTTTACGTTGCTCGCGTTGAAGGCGTTCTCACGGAGGCTTCGGGCACATTTACGAGTTATCTGAAGGACGACCCAAAGACGTTGCGCGTCTCCAGCGTCCGCGCCGATGTGCCCGGGGCGAAGAAGGCGACAACGCTTTGGCGGCGCGTTCGCGTTGTTGGTGAAGCGACGGAGGTTGAGGTGTCGCTCAAGTCGGGGCGCAAGAATCAGATTCGCGTTCACTTCGCCGAGGCGGGTCATCCGATCGTTGGCGATGTGAAGTATGGCGCGAAGAAGGCCGATCGCCTCTATTTGCGCGCCGTCTTATTGCGACTTCAGAATCCTCTCACGGGGCGCGAGGGGACATTCACCGTTTCGGACTTTCATAAAAACGAACAGGAGAAAGAGAATCATGAAGAATGACTGCATTTTCTGCGCAATCGCGGCGGGCGAGATTCCAAGTTGTAAGGTCTATGAAGACGAGGTTGTTCTCGCCTACCTTGACATCAACCCCTTTACGAAGGGGCACACGCTCGTTATTCCGAAGGAGCATTCTCCAAATCTGATCCAGACACCCGATGAGAGACTCGCCGCCGTCATCGCGCGCGTGAAGAAGGTCGCCGCGCATCTGAAGGACGCTTTGCCGTGCGACGGGTTTAATATCCTCCAGAACAATGGCGAGGCGGCGGGGCAGAGCGTGTTTCATCTGCATTTCCACATCGTGCCGCGCTACGGTCATGCGCCAATCGTCTTTGAGAGTCACAAGGCTGACATGGACGAATTGAAGGCCCTCGCCGCGCGCATCCGCCTGTGACTGATGCGCATTGCCATGTGAGCGGCGGTGACCCGTCCGTCCGCGAGTTCCTGATTGGGCGCGACTTTGTTGGCGTTCACCCATGGGCGACGTTGGAGGCGTCGCGGAACGGACACTCCTTGTGCGAGACTCTTGACGATTTGCGGACATCGCTGGCTGAAAACCCACAGCTCGGCGTTGGCGAGATTGGGCTTGATCGGCTGAAGGAAAAGACGATCTCGTCCGAAATGCGCGCGCTTTTTGCCGCGCAGCTCGCGCTCGCTTTCGAGTTTCGCCGCCCCGTCGTTCTCCACGGCGCGAAGTGCTGGGGCGAGGTTGTGAAGACTATAAATGGGGTCTGTCCCCAATCAAAAAATGGGGCCTGTCCCCAATTAGACTTTGCGAAATTCGGCGTTTCGTTTCTTTTTCATGGATTTTCGCGGTCGGACGGGCTTATTCCCGACATTGTGCGCTTGAACGGCTACATCTCCGTCGGCCCGGCGGTCTTAAATGATCACGCCGTCAATTACCGTGCGCTTGTGAAGAAGATCCCCTTAGACCATCTTCTCTGTGAGACGGATCGCACGGAGGAGAATAAGGCTAGCTGCCCATCAATCCGAGACGTCCTTGTGAAGGTCGCCGAGTTGCGCGGCCTTTCTTGTGAGGCCCTTGAGCGGACGACTGATGAAAATGCGGCGCGCTTCATGATGATCCTTCACGCAAAAGGGAGAAACGTATGACGGTGAGCAAGATAAAACGGGTGGCGTGCGCGGCGGTTATCACGGCCGCCATGTCTGCGTCTGGGCTGGCGAAGGATGAGGCGCGGGCGGAATTTCGCGTGGAGGGGGCGGACGTTGCGGCGATTCAGCGTGCCGTTGATCGTGCGGTCGCCGCTGGCGGTGGACGCGTTGTCGTACCGGCGGGAACGCACCGAAGCGGCTCCATCCGCCTCGCGAGCCATGTTGAGTTGCACTTGGAGGAGGGCGCGCGCATCATCGGCGGCGATCGCTCGGAGGATTATGACGATTTCCCCCAGTCTGTCTGCGACATTGCTCCCGAGAATTCGCGCAAGGTCTTTATCTACGCTTGGGACGCGACGGATGTTGCCATCACAGGACGCGGGATGATTGACGGACAGGGTCCAACGTTCTTTGATCAGACGAAGATGACGTGGGGGTTCTGGTCAAAGCCGCCGCATCCACGTCCGCGCATGGTGCAGTTTGTTCGTTGTTCAAATGTCCGATTAGAAGGGGTGACATTCAAGGACTCGCCAGGATGGACGATGCTGATTCGATTCTGCACAGACATTCGTGTGGACGGAATCTTCGTGGATGCGAACCAGAAGATGATTAACTCGGATGGCATTGATTTTGATGGTTGCCGTCGCGTGCGAGTCTCGCGCTCGCGCTTTCGCACGGGCGATGACTGCCTGATTGTGCGATCCATGCGCGCGGCGGCGGACGAGCGCGTCGTGAGCGAGGACATCGTTTTTGAGGACTGCGATCTTGACAGCGCGTGTCAGACCATCCGCATGGGCTGCCCGTCGGATGACACGATTCGGAACGTGACAATCCGCGACATCCGTGCGAAGGGGCAGAACGGCATCTTCTTTGACTATCCCGTGCGGTATCTGCGTCCAGATGACGAAGGGTTTATGAATGTCACGAATGTCACCGTTGATGGCTATCGCGGTTGTTTTCGTGGGAGTGCGTTGCAGATTGTCGTTCAGCCCGGCGTGAAGCTTCGCGGCGTGGGCGACATCCTGTTTAGGAATATTGACGTTGAGAGCGCACAGCCGCTTCGGTTTGTCGGCAACGCCGATTCGCCACTCAAGAACATCGTTCTGTCAAATGTTTGCGCGAAGGTGCGGGCGGCGCGTCCGCTTGAAGCCGTTGCCACGGAGCCGTTGGTTATCCGCGACTGTCGCCTCAACAAGAGTCTTATCGTGAGCGCGGACATCGTCACACCGCGCGGCGAGCGCAAGGTGCTTGTCCGCACGAGTGGCTCTTGGGAAGCGAAGTAGATTGAGCGTTGAGACCTATGTAAATCCCTTTCTTACCGCGAAGC
>CAVHJW010000090.1:0-5589 GCA_963636335.1 bacterium | reverse complement strand
CTTTACAGGCGAGGCTTAAAATTGATACAATAGGCGTATTCAAGGAGGTTGAGATTATGGCAAACGAACTTGACGAAGTGACAGGTCCTGTGAATGGCGCGGGGCGCGACATCCATGTTATCGAAAAGCAATTGCCCGTGACGGTCGGTTGGGGTTCGACGCTCTTCGAAATCATTCTCTGGTGCGCAGGCCTTTTGCCTGGTCTCATCTTCCTCTTCATGAAGATTAGCGCGAAGAACTACTTCCAACAGCTCCAACAGAAGATTCAAACGGATGCCTCAACGATTGACAACTACCTTGAACAGCGCGTCCAAATTCTGCAAAATGTGGCGCGCCTTGTTGAGAAGGCCGTTGATCTTGACAAGGATGTGATGAAGTCCGTTGCCGCGTTTCGCGGTGGCCATAGTCTACCAGACGGCGAGCGCAACGCGGTCGCGCGCGAGATTGATGGCTGCTTCGGTCGCCTCTTCCCGCAGGTTGAAGCCTATCCAGAGTTGAAAGCGCACGCATCAATCGCCGAGGCCATGCAACAAAACGCCTATCTTCAGAAGGAAATTACGGCGGCGCGCACCCTTTACAACGACACCGTTGCCCAGTGGAACACCGATGTCTTCTCGTGGCCGACGAAGCAAATCGTCGCCGCGCGCGCAGGCTATACGACGCGCATTCCGTTCTCTGTCTCGGCTGAAGTCCGCCAACAGGCGCGGAGCACATTCTTTTGATTGAAGATGTCTACGAGCCGCTTGCGCGTTATCGGGACGAGTTTCGAGAGACATTCGCCCGCCTAACGCGCGAGAAGTTTCAAGAGCTGACGGATAAGTCGGCGGTTGACGTCAAAGCCAACCGCGTGCTCGTGGGGCAAATTGCCGTACTGACGGAGGGCGCGGCGTCAACGCGCCGCTGGATGATCTTTTTTACTGTCCTCGGTGTCCTCGGCATTCTCGCTGTTGTGTTCCCGCTCGGCTTTCTCTTCTTTATGCAGGATGATCCGCGCTTTGCCGATGCGATGATACCCTGCATCGTGAGCGCCGTTCTCGGTGCGATACTCGGCGCGTTTGCGTTCGTCAAGCGGTCTCAACACGCTGATGCGTTGAAGCGCATGGAACAGCTCATTGACCAAAAGACGAAGATGGCTTGGCAACAGATGGAACCGCTCAATCGTCTTTTTACGTGGGACATCACGACGCGACTTATTGAAGCGACGGTGCCGCGCCTCGCGTTTGACCCCTACTTCTCGGCCTCGCGGCTTGACCTCCTAAAGCGCGACTACGGTTGGGATGATACGTTCAATGACGGCAAGTCCATGACCTTCGCGCAATCGGGCGTCATCAATGGCAACCCCTTTGTATTTGGGCAATATCTTGAGCAAGATTGGGGTTCAGAGACCTATCACGGCTCGCTCCACATTTCATGGCTTGAAGAAGAGGAGGATTCTGAAGGGCGCACGCACATGGTTCGCCGCAGCCAGACGCTCACCGCATCCGTTGAAAAACCGATTCCTGTTTACTCCGAACAGAAGTTTCTCCTCTACGGAAATGACGCCGCGCCGAACCTCTCGTTTTCACGTAAGCCGAGTGGATTTACAGGGCGCGATGACACGTTTCTCGGTAAGTGGAAAATGAAGCGGCGTCTCAATGACCTCAAAGACTTTTCGCGCAATCTCACAGACGACTCCGACTTCACCTTGATGAGCAACCATGAGTTCGAAACATGGTTCGGCGCGAAGAATCGCGACAATGAAGTTGAGTTTCGGCTCCTTTTTACGCCCATTGCTCAGACGCAGATGCTGAAATTGATGAAAGATCGCGACATTGGCTATGGTGATGATTTCTCCTTTTTAAAGCAACAAAAAATCAATTTGCTCACATCCGTGCATCTGAATCGCGCGACGATTGATACGGATCCGAAACAGTTCCAGAACTGGAACTACGATGAAGCCTATCATGCCTTCATCCAATTTAACGAACGCTATTTCAAGAATGCCTACTTTTCGCTCGCGCCGCTCTTGGCGATTCCGCTCTATCAGCAAACGCGCCCCGAACGCGAAATCTGGGCTGGCGTTGTGGATGACGGCGCACCCTCTTCTTTTTGGGAGCAAGAGGCAACGGCGAACTATCTCGGCGAGGATCGTTTTTGCCATCCATCGTGTGTGACGCGCAGCATTCTCAAGGCACACGAAGTTCGGCGAAAGAATGGTGTCGGCGAGGTGTCCGTCACCGCCTATGGCTTTCGCGGCGAGAATCGTGTTGATTACGTCCCCATGCTCGGTGGTGACGGCAACTGGCACGATGTTCCCGTAAAATGGACGGAGTATCTTCCCGTTTATCGCACAAGCAAAATGTCATTTGCCGAGTCATCTCCTGCGGCCGAGATCTTGCGCGCAAATAAGGGACAAGCGACAGCGGCCGCCTCGCGCCGCGCCATCTACGCGCTTTTGCGCAGATAAAGTCAGCGAGGTCGTTTGCTCCGCGGCTTTCGCGCCTAACCCATGGCGATCGTGTGCGAGAGGACGGCGAGGGACTGGGCGAGGTCGACGTTTTGAACGACGATGCCCTTGGGGACTTCAAGTTGGACGGAGGTGAAGTTCCAGATGCCCTGAATACCCGCTGCGACCATCTTGTTGGCACACGACTGCGCGGCGAGGCTTGGAACCGTCAAGATGCCAAGCTTAATGTCCATGCGCATAACGAGGCGCGGCAGATCCTCCATGGGGCGAATCTTGACGCCGTGGAGCGTCTGGCCGATGATTTTGGGGTTCGCGTCAAACGCGCCCGCAATTGAAAGGTTGTGCTCCTCAAAGCCCGAGTAGCCGAGAAGGGCGTTGCCGAGCGAGCCAACGCCGACGAGCACTGCGTCTGTCGTCGAGTCCCAACCGAGCGCACGGTTGATGGCGCTCAAAAGGGCCATCGCGGGATAGCCTCGGCGCGGCTTCCCCGGGACACCCGACATTGCAAGATCCTTGCGCGTCAGCACGGGGTCGAGCCCAAGGCGCTCGGCCACGACCGCGCTCGAGATGTGCAACTCGCCCGCCGCCATCATCTCTTTGATGCAGCGCAGGTAGAGTGGAAAGCGACGAATCGTGGGTAGCGGAAGGGTCTGTTGTTCGTTCATGGTTGGAAGAAAATTATACCAAAAAAAGAGCCCCTGCGCTCATAGGACTGGGCGGCTTCCGCAGGCGATGCCGCGCCGACGAAGGTCATCCAGCGCATGCGAGAGGCTCTCTTCGCGGAGGCGGCGTTGATCGTCTTGTGAGGGGAAGAGGAGATCTTGCCCGTCATCGGGCGTCTCACGAAAGTTCGCGACGGCGAAGCCCACGAGGCGCGTTGAGAGCCGCGCACGTGTGCCAACGGGATAGGCCTGATCAAGCAATGTGGCGGCGGCCTCGCGAAAGGCGTGGTCATCGCAGGAGGGGCGCGGGAGGGTCATCTGACGTGTATGCGTCTCAAAGTTCGCATCGCGCAACTTTAGCCGCGCCGTTGTCGCCCAGCGTGGCTTCAGGCGGACGTGGTAGCCGACATCGGCGGCGAGTTCCAGTAACTTGGCGCGGATTCGCGCGCGCGAGGCCTCGTCACGATCGAACGTGTATTCGCGCGAGATAGATTTCTCCTCGCGCTCTTCCCAATGGACAGTCGCATCACTCCGACCCAAGGCGAGGTCAATGAGCGAGGCGGGAATCAGCGCGTTTGCGTGCATCTTCTGAAGGTCGCCGCACGTCGCAAGGCCGTAGGGTCGGAGGCTCTCAATTGTTTTTTCGCCGACACCCCAGAGGATGCGGATTGGGCGTGGCGCGAGAAACGCGGCGATCTCGTCTGGGTCGCGCGGCATGAGGGTGAGTCCATCGGGTTTATTCTCGTCGGAACCAATCTTTGCGAGAAGACGGTTTGAGGCGATACCAACGGAGCACGTGAGGTGGCACGTCTCGCGCACTTCGCGTCGTAGAGCCTCGCCGAGGCGTCGCGCGTCGCCGCCGAAGAGGTGCAAGGTGCCGGTAATGTCGAGAAACGCCTCGTCAATGCTCACGGCTTCAACGAAGGGCGAGTAGTGCGAGAAGATGTCGAAGACTTGTTCGGAGGCGGCTTTGTAGCGCGCCATATCGGGCGGCGTGAAGATGGCCTGGGGACAGAGCGCGTAGGCCGTGCGCGAGGGCATCGCGGAGCGAACGCCGAATGTGCGCGCTTCGTATGAGCATGTTGAGACGACGCCGCGTGCGTGCGGATTGGCGCCGACGATGACGGGCTTTCCGCGCCAGTCGGGATGGTCACGCTGCTCAACGGAGGCGAAGAATGCATCCATGTCAACATGGAGAATTGTCACCATGTCTCGTCTCTCGTTAGGGCACGACACGCGGGTTGAAACGCTTCACGACAGGTGTTTCGTTTGTCGCCATCGGATTCAGTGTAATGGCGGCGCGCACGGCGTTTTCAGGGATTTTGTACTTGACGGTGTTTTGACCCTTGACGATGCATTGTTTGATCGTCTTCTCTTGACCCTTCGCGTCAAAACACGAAATTGTGAGAAGCACCTCGGGTGACTTGGGCGCGAGGACGAGGTCCGCGGCAATTTTTTTCTCACGCCCCGTGAGGTTGGTGCTCCACGTCTTGATGGGTTTGAGAGTCGGCGCTTCTACAACCAGAGGTGTGGTGACGGGACGCGGCCTCAGCGAGACGAAGAGGACGGCGGCCGCGAGCGCGAGGAGGCCGATGGCACCCACGACGAGACCTTTTGCGCGCCGTGCGTTCTTGCCGCGTTGCATAACGGAGTTGACGGCGAAGGGGAGAAGGCGGTAGCGGACGGATCGCTCGTCGGTGTCGTAGAGGACGTAGGATGAGAGACATTGACCGTTCGATTCGCGCGGATAGCCGACCGAGCCGACATTCACGATGTAGCGCTTGCCGTCTTCCATTACGAAGTCTTCCGCGCCGAGGGCGTAGACGCGTCCGCTTTGCCCCGTCAGGTAGATGCACGGCACGTGCGTGTGGCCGACGAAGACGAGGGGGGCGTCGGTTGCGGCGAAGTTCGCCTCGGCGGCTTCAGTTCCATCAATATAGTTGAAGGCCTTCGCGTCCGTGAGGTCACCGTGCGCGAGCAAGGCGCCTTCAATCTTTGCAACGTAGGGGAGGGTCTTAAGGTAGGCGAGGTCATCGCGCGCGAGCGCGTCACGGTGTCGCGCGACGGCATCGCCCGCGAGATCGATGAAGTTGGCCGCATCTAGTCGCCCTGAGACGGCGTCATCATGATTGCCTGCAACGACGAGTGCGGATGACGCGCGCACACGGTGGAGTGTCTCCTTCGGAAGCGGACCGTATCCAACGATGTCGCCGAGGCAGATGACGCGGTCGGCGTGGCAACGTTGCGCGTCGTCGAGGACGCGTTCAAGCGCGTCGAGGTTCGCGTGGACGTCGGAGAGAATGGCGTACTTCATCTGATAGAGGATTATACCATAATTTCGCGTCTCGCGTTCTCGCTTGCAAAGGGTGGCTAAAAGAATGTATAATAGAACCATAACACGTAAAACAAAGAAGGGGCTTACACTTATGACGATGAAGACGATTGCGGGTATGGCGGCGTGCTTGGCTGCGACGCTGTGCT
>CAVHJW010000089.1:0-5590 GCA_963636335.1 bacterium | reverse complement strand
CATGAACGTGACGTGGCGCATCAAGGGCGGCGACGAGGCGCTCGAGAAGGCGTTCATCGACGAGGCGAAGGCGCTCGGCATGTCGTCCCTTAAGGGGCATCGCTCGGTCGGGGGCCTTCGTGCGTCCATTTACAACGCCTTCCCGATGGCGGGCGTGGACGCACTCGTCTCGTTTATGAAAGATTTCGAGAAAAAGAACGGCTAACGAAACCAAATCTGAAGAGGAAAAACGAAAATGAAGATTCTTGTTACGGGTGGCGCGGGCTTCATTGGAAGCCATACGGTTGTTGAGCTTCTCAACGCGGGGCACGAGGTTGTCATTGTTGATAATCTCTGCAATTCGTCGAAGAAATCGCTCGCGCGCGTGAAGAAGATTACGGGCAAGGATGTGACATTCTACAAGGCGGACATCCGCGACGAGAAGAAGCTCAATGCGATTCTTGACAAGGAGTGCCCCGTTGACGCGACCATTCACTTCGCTGCTTTGAAGGCGGTTGGCGAGTCGACGAAGATTCCGCTTAAATATTACAACAACAACCTCGGCGGCACATTCACGCTTCTCAAGGCGCTCGCCGATCACAATTGCAAGAACATCGTTTTCTCGTCGTCGGCGACGGTCTATGGCGAGCCGAAGTCGGTGCCGATTCGCGAGGATTTCCCGACGCCAGGGTGCACGAACGCCTACGGTTGGACGAAGCTCATGATGGAGCAGGTCTTCAAGGATGTCCAAAAGGCCGATCCCGCATGGAATGTTATTCTCCTCAGGTACTTCAACCCGATCGGCGCGCACAAGTCGGGTCTCATCGGCGAAGACCCCGCGGGCATTCCGAACAACCTGCTGCCCTATGTTGCGCAGGTCGCAATCGGCCGCCGTCCCGAACTGAGCGTCTTCGGCAACGACTATCCGACGCCAGACGGTACGGGCGTGCGCGATTACATCCATGTCGTTGACCTCGCGATTGGCCACTTGAAGGCCATTGAGAAACTTGAGAAGAACCCGCAGCTCGGTCTCAAGATCTACAATCTCGGCACGGGCCATGGTTACTCCGTCTTGCAAATCGTCAAGGCGTTTGAAAAGGCGTCGGGGCGCCCCGTTCCCTACAAGATTGTCCCGCGTCGTCCCGGTGACATCGCCGAGTGCTGGGCCGATCCCGCGCTCGCCCTGAAGGAACTCGGTTGGAAGGCCGAGCGTGGCATCGAGGAGATGTGCGAGGACGCTTGGCGCTGGCAGAAGAAGAACCCCTACGGCTACAACAAGCCGAAGGCCGAGAAATAAGCAAGGTGACGCGTGCATGATGACGTTCTGAGTTTCGTGCTCGACGGGCTTGAGAAGTATCTCGAGCTTGAGCGCGAACTCGGCGTCAAATCAATTGAGATTGACCGCACGCTTCTTGCCGAGGAGCCGAAGGCGAAGCCCTCGGCTCCTTCGCGTCCTGTGGCGACGCCGATCCATCAGACGTCTCCCGCGTCTGCAACGTCCCCCGCCACCGCGCCGCGCACGGCATCGGCGACGTCCGCCGCGCGCGTCTGCCCCTTTGCTTTTGTTCACGATAAGCCACTCTCGCCGAAAGCGGTTGAGATGATGGCGAAGATTATTGTTGCGCTGAAGGCGACGAGCGAGTCGGCACCCATCGCCGTTGCGCCGCCACTCCCGCACGCGAAGACCTATATCTTTCTCGGTCGCCGCGCCCTGCAGAAGTACCTCCCTGCGACTGTCGTTCAAGAGAATGCGTGGTTCCTGACGCCGAAGGGCAAGGCGGCGCTCCTCGTGAAGTCGCCTGAAGAGATTGTTCGTTTTTCAACGGTGACGCCCGCCGTGAAGCGGATGAAAGAGGAAATGTGGCGCGCGCTTAAGACAATCGCCCAACACTTATGACAAACGAAACGACACACGTCCTTGAACATGTTGAGATGGCGCGGGGTTATCGCCACCTCGTCCTTGACGCGCCGCAAATTGCCGCCGATGCCGCGCCTGGCCAGTTCGTCCACATTCGCGTGCCAGGCCTTGAGGCGAGCGCACTTCGGCGTCCGATTTCCATTTTTGACGCGGCGGATGGTCGCCTTGAGCTTCTCTACAAGGTTGTGGGGCGCGGCACGGCCTCGCTCGCAACGGCGAAGGTGGGCGATGCGATTGAGGTCATGGGTCCTCTGGGTAAGCCCTTTCCCGAAACGTGCGCGGGCGTGCCGCTTCTTGTTGGCGGCGGCTACGGCATCGCGCCGCTCTACTTTCTCGCGCGTCGCCTTCAAGGCGCGAAACTTTTTGTCGGCGGGCGCACGAAGGATGACCTTCTCGCGCTCGACAAGTTCGCCGCGCGTGGCGTTGAGGTCTTCGCCGCGACGAACGACGGCTCTTATGGGGCGAAGGGTTTCGCCGTTGTTCCGCTTGACGAGGAACTGAAGCGTCTGCGCGAAAAGGGCGCATCATTTGAGTTCTTCGCGTGTGGACCAGACGGGCTTCTGAAGGCCGTTGCGGATCGTGCGACCCAGCTCGGCGCGAAGGGTTGGATCTCAATGGATCGCCACATGATTTGCGGTGTGGGTGCGTGCTATGCCTGCATTCAAGAAACGACGAAGGGTCTCGCGCGTTGCTGCGTTGAAGGGCCCGTTTTCAAGGCGGAGGATCTCGTATGGTCAAGATGAATGTCCAGTTAGGCGGGCTTGAGATGCCAACGCCCGTTGCAACGGCGAGCGGCACATTCGGCTACGGCACGGAGTATCTGGGCGCGGTTGACTACGCGAAACTCGGCGCGGTGACGGCGAAGGGTATCCGCCTTGATCCATGGAAGGGCAACGCGATGCCGCGCCATGCGGAGGTCTTTGGCGGCATCGTCAACGCCATCGGGCTTCAGGGAACGGGCGTTGAGCATTTTCTTTCCGTCACCGTTCCGACGTATCGCCTCGTGAGCCGCGTGCCGCTCATTGCCAACATCTGGGGCGGCTCGGTTGATGAATACGCCGCGGTTGCCGCGCGGATGGGGACGGCCGTCGATGCCATTGAGATGAATGTCTCATGCCCCAACGTGAAGGCGGGCGGGCACACATTCGGCCAAGATCCGAAAGTTCTCTTTGAGGTCGTCTCGGCCGTTCGCAAGGCAACGCGCCTGCCGCTTTTTGTCAAACTCGCGCCGAATGTGCCGTCCATCGCGCCGTACGCGAGGGCGTGCGAAGACGCGGGGGCGGACGCGCTCTCGCTTATCAACACGGTCCCTGCGATGGTCATCGACATTGAGCGCCGCCGTCCCGTTCTCGCGAATGTGACGGGGGGGCTTTCGGGGCGCGCCATCCATCCGATTGCCGTTAAGGTTGTCTACGATGCGCATCGTGCAACGCGCCTGCCCATTCTCGCGATGGGCGGCGTTTACGAGGCGAAGGACGCTATCGAGCTGATGCTCGCGGGCGCGACGGCCGTCGCCGTTGGCAGCGCGACATTCACCGACCCGACCGTTGTCGCGCGCGTCTATGATGGCATTCAAGACTACTGCGTGCGCCACGGCTTCTCATCAGCCGCTGACTTGACGGGCGCGCTGGAATAGCGCGTTTCGCTACCGGAGCGTCGTCGCGAGTCCGCCGCGCGATGTCTCGCGGTAGAGCGAGGGCAGGTCGTGGCCCGTGCGGAGCATGGTCTCGACGACTTCATCAAAACTGACGCGATGGCGCCCGTCTGAGAGAATGGCCATCTCGGCCGCGACGAGTGCGCGGTTTGCGGCGATGGCGTTGCGTTCAATGCACGGTATCTGAACGAGACCGAGGACGGGGTCGCACGTGAGGCCGAGAAAGTGTTCAAGGCCAATCTCAGCTGCCGTTTCGCACTGGGGCGCGGTGCCGCCGTAGAGGTAGGCCGCCGCGGCCGCCGCCATCGCGCAGGCAACACCGATCTCGCCTTGGCAGCCGACTTCCGCACCCGAGATCGAGCCGTTGCGCTTGACGATGTTGCCGACCATGCCCGCTGTTTCAAGGGCATGGATTTTCTCGCGCTCGTCAAGATCAAGCGTCTCGCCGAGGTAGCGCAGGACGGCCGGCAAAACGCCCGCCGAACCGCACGTCGGCGCGGTGACAATCGTGCCGAGCGAGGCGTTCTCTTCGCTGACGGCGGTCGCATAGGCGGTGACGAGCGCGGTGCGCCTAAAAGCGTCTTGGAGCGTGCGCGATTTGAGATAGAGGTTGCGCGCGCGTCGGGCGAGGCGCAGGCCGCCCGGGAGAACCTGATCGTGGTGAAGCCCAGCCTCAATGGAGGCGAGCATCGTCTTCAGGACGACGGCGAGATCATCGGCGATGTCCTTTTCGGCATCCTCCACGAGTTGCCAAATAGGAAGACCACGCGAGTCGCAGGTCTTGAGGACTTCGGCCATGGAGGTGAATGGGTAGACATCGGGCGTGCGGTCGATGCCGCCCTCTTCGCGAATCGCGCCGCCGCCGACGGAATAACACGTCCATTCGGGGAGGGGCTTTGATTCTGCCGTTGTCGCGGCGAAGCGCATGCCGTTCGGGTGCATGGGCAAAAGTTCGTCACTCTTCCAAACGATGGTCGTCTTCTCCGCGCCGAGGACGCGGCGGATGGCGTCGTCGGTGAAGTGACCGCGCCCCGTGGCCGCGAGGCTTCCGTAGAGTGTGACCGTATAGGCCGCCGCTTGACCCGCGCATTTCTTTTTGTATTCTTCTGCCGCGTAAGATGGTCCCATCGTGTGGCTCGATGACGGGCCTACGCCGATTCGATAAAGTTCCCGAAGTGATTTCATGTCCTCTCTCCCCGATGCGAGTATTATAGCATAGATGGCGATGTTTCCGTGCGCCGTTTTCGTGCCTTTCGCATTTTTTGTGTTTTCTTGCACAAATTGACAGATTTGTGCGTAAATGTCGCCTATGAATCCGCGCTTGACGAGAGGCGTGGAGATTTGATATACTAGATGAACATTTGGTGGGATACTCAAGCGGTCAACGAGGGCAGACTGTAAATCTGCTGGCTTACGCCTTCCAAGGTTCGAATCCTTGCCCCACCACCATTTTTCTCATCTGGAGCACAGTCCAGATGAGATTTTCGTTTTAAGGACGGTCATCGCGAGCGGCACAAGACTCGTGAAGAGTGGCACGAGCGCCGAGGCGGCGAGGAGGACGCCCCAGTCGAGCGGGGCGAGCGGCACGACGTCGAAGAGACGTCCGCCAAACGTGACGAGCACGACTTGTCCGATAAGGATGAACGCCGCGATACCGACGAACACGCTTGAGCCGCGCAGGTCGAAGACGCGGCCGCCACCGAGCGCGCGGACGCGGAACATGTTCCAGAACTGCAAGAGAACGAAGAACGTGAAGAACGCGCTCAGCTCGTAGGGGCTTAGCTCGTGCACCGGCGTCGCGATCGGATGTAGGAGCGACCCGACCTCGTTGTTCTTCAGGAACACGAGCGCGCCGACGAGCAGCGCCGTGAACGCGACGCCCGTGACGACGAGATCGACGAGCATCGGACGCGAGATGATGAACGCCGTCCGCGAACGCGGCTTGTCCTTCATCACCCGCATGCTCGGCGGTAGCGACGACATCGCCATCGCCGCGAACGTGTCCATGATCAGGTTCACCCAGAGCATCTGCGTGACGG
>CAVHJW010000088.1:0-5712 GCA_963636335.1 bacterium | reverse complement strand
GCTTTCGCTGAACACGGAGGACGGAGGAACACGGAGGCTTGGGAGATTGCTTCGCAGTGGGAAAGGATCTACAGGAGTCTCTACGTTCTTCACGCGCATCGTCTACACGCTCTACACGTTCTACACGGACAAAAAACTCCACGGACAAGAATAGCCATATAGAACATAAAGAACCTAGATGCAGATTGCTGAGGCAAACGCAAGTTGGTCTTTCCCTGCGGGGCTACCGCAGAAAACACGGAATCGCTGCGTGGACACCGTGCGATTCCACACGCGATTCTATCGGTGCGTAGAGGCCGCGTTACGCGCACTTGCGCTTCAAAGCGAGAAGCGCGACACCGACAAGAAGGAACATCGCCGATGTCGGCTCTGGAATCTGCTCAACCGTGAAAGATGTCGGCTGCCAAACACCTGTTGACGTGTCATCACTTTTCAAGATGCTTGATTTGATGTAAGACCGTTCTAGGGCATCTGAATAACTGAGTACATCTTCCGAACGACCAACAAACGAATTATCGCTGTCTACAAGCTCGATGTAGTAAGAATAGCCACTTTTCGCATAATCTCCAAGCGCAGAGGAAGCATTTTGCCCCATACTCGATGCGGTAATATCCACATTGTCCAACGTTCCACAATTCGACGAAGAAGTATTGTAGATATTGAGATAGGATACATTCGCACCCGTCTTGTCTTCCATAACGCCAACGCGAAGCCCAGAAAAAGTAGGCTCAGTTCCCTCTACCCATGTTCGCGTCAACTCCAAAAGGTCCATTTCTAGACCTGCAAAATGCCACCAAAGATACGACTCTGCAACGGCAACTTGTGCAACAAACGCAACAAAGCAAACAGCCAACAACTTTTTCATTTCTTCTTCCTTGATAAGTTAATCGCTTATTATACCCCCCCCCTCCCGTCATGTCAAGGGGTCGCCGAAAAACAGAAGTGGCGAACGACGCGCTCACCACGTTCTACACGGACAAAAGAGATCGCCGTGTTGAACATAAGAAACACAACGTCTTATGCGCCAACGCAGAGACTCGGCGAAGCGTCAAGCGTCATCGCATCCGTCTCGTGGTTGCGCCGCAAAAAGGCGAGCGCGGCAATCATCGCCCCGTTGTCACCCGTGTACTTCGCCTTCGCCATATAAAGCGGCACGCCCGCCTCGCGGCAGACCTCCGACAATGACGCGCGGATGCGTGAGTTGAGCGAGACGCCGCCACCCAAAATCAAGGCGCGATAAGACGCACGATGAAGCGCCGTGCGCGTGCGATCCGCAACCGCCTCGGCAATCGCCTCTTGATAACTTGCAACAACGTGCGCGAGCGCGCGATTGACCGCATAGCCACCAAAATCCTCCGTCGGTGCGGCGGGATCAAGAAGATCTGGATGTTGCTCAACATATCGGAGAAGCGCCGTCTTCAACCCCGAGAAGCTCACGCACAACTCAGCCGGAAGCCCCGCAAGCGCCGTCACGCCATCGCGCGGCCGCCCTTTCGGGAAGGGAATGAGCGAAGCGCGAAAGGCCGCCTCATCCTCAAAACGTTCACGATACGCCTTTGAGATGCGATCAATCTTCAGCCCCCCAGGGTAGCCGAGACCCAAGAGTTTCGCCGCCTTGTCAAACGCCTCGCCCGCCGCATCATCAAGCGTCTCGCCAATGACCTCATAGATGCCAAGGCGTGGCATATCAACCCACATCGTGTTGCCACCGCTAATTGCGAGTCCGAGCGCGGGCATCACATCACGCGGATCGGGGACGGCCGCGCCGTTGTCACCCGGATCAACGAGAAAAGGCGTCTCCAAGTGCGCTTCAATGTGGTTGATGCCGATGAGTGGAACGTGGAGCGATTTCGCAAGCCCCTTCGCCGCATTGAGCCCCACGATAAGCGCGGGCGCGAGCCCAGGCCCGTACGTGACAGCCACCGCGTCGATTTTCTCACCGCCGCCTGTCGCCGCGTGAAACTGCTCGATCGCCGTTCGAACAACCTCACCAATCTTCTCAACGTGCGCGCGCGAGGCGACTTCAGGGACGACACCACCGTAAGGCTGGTGCAGGGGAATTTGCGTGTAAACAACGTTCGAGAGAACCTCACGCCCGTCGCGAACGACAGCGGCGGCCGTCTCGTCGCAACTTGTTTCAATACCCAGGATGTTCATTTTACCAGAACTTCCACCACGGATTCTTCTTAGGCGCGACACCCTTATCCTTATAGAGTTCGCGCACACGCGAGGTGCCCGCCGTTGCGGGGTCGCGCACGGTCATTTGCGAGCGGAAAACATATTCGGAAGGAAGCGACCAAAACTCGCTCCGAATAAACTGATCTTGATTGAGGCGATGGAGAACGATGACCTCGCCCGTTGGGAGGATGCTCATCGTGGGCTTGTCAATACGCAGAATAGGCCCTAAATCGTATGTGGCCCAGCGGCGCGTTGACGAGCCCGCATCGCACGCCTTGAGATAGAGGTGCTCGCCCATATCCTTTGACCAGTAAACGAGATTGAACGCGCGCTGAAGCCCCTTCGCATTTGAGAACATCTGCATCGCCGAACTAAGGCGCACGCCCTCCACGATATCAAAGGCGCGCGGCTGACCCTCGTAGCGAACGCCGTTGTGAACAAGAACGGGCTTTGCAAGATAGCGCGTCGCGTCGCGCAAGTCGTAATGGTCGCCAATAAAGGTTTCAAGCTTCTGCCCCTCGCCCGTCTCAATCGCAAACGAAGCAACGAAGGGAGCGCGGCCAACACGCGTGAGTTGTTCGCCGCCGTTCGCACGAAAGACCTCCACGAAGACGCGGTCGTTGACATCATACTCGGCCTTCACCTTCCGCGCCTCGCCCTCACCTTCCCAAACACGAAAGCGCCCGCCGACGCCAATCGTCTCGGGCGAAGAGTTGATAACGTCGATGACGGCGCGGACACGTTCGCCGACGACGTAGTCTGACGAATCAAGGTTGAGATCAATGCGAATCTCGGAAGGCGATGCCGCGACAAGAAAAAGAGGCGCGAAAGCGAGGCATAAAAAAGCGAGCGACTTCATTTTGGCGTTCCTCCTCTTACTCTTGCAAAAAAGCGTCTTCAAAGGCGACGAGGCGACGGCCGCGCGCGAACGCGCCGCCATCCATCACCGACGAACCCTCGGGCTTCACCTCAAGAAGTTGAAGCGCCGTGTCGTGGCAACGGACGATGGGGCCGAGACGATCAAGGCTCAAGATTGTCCCGGGCGCAGCCTTGTCCCAATCTGGCTCAAGGCGCACAACACGCGCGCGCAAAATGACGAGACGCCCCGTCGCCCCTTTGCGGCGACAACGCATCGGCAAAAATGTGTAGGAGCCTGGCCACGGGTTATACGCGCGAATGCGGCGCTCTATCTCAATGACGGGGCTATCCCAAAGAACAAGGCCATCGGTCTTCTTCAATTTCTTCACATACGTCGCGTGCGCGGGATCTTGCGGCACGGGTGGCAACCGCTCGCCACGCGCCATAAGCCGAAGCGCCTTCGCAAGCGTGACACCCCCCGCAATTGCGAGATCGTCCATCAGCGCGCCGCCCGTCGTATCAGGGTAGATCGGCTCATAACTCTGCAAGAGAACGGGACCATCGTCAAGGCCGATGCCCATCTGCATAACGCTCACGCCCGTCATCAAATCGCCCGCCGCGAGGCACGCAACGACGGGTGCCGCGCCGCGATATTTCGGCAGAAGCGAAAAGTGGCAATTGACACAACCATGCGGCGCCAAATTGAGAAGCGGTTCTTTAAGAATCTGCCCATAGGCAACGACGGCGATAACGTCGGGGCGCCACGCGCGAATGGCCTCAAACGGCGCGGGATCATTGACGTTCTCAGGCTTGATGACATCAACAAGGCCGCGCGATGCCGCGAATTGCGCGAGGGGGCTCGGCGTTAAGGTCTTGCCGCGCCCCGCAGGGCGATCGGGCTGCGTGACAACGCCGACAACATGAAGCGAGCCCTCGCGCAGAATCGCACGAAGGCACTCGGCCGCAGCCGATGACGAACCCATAAAGACGACTCTCATCGCTTGCCCATTCCAAAGAGCTTGAGAGCCGCGCGAAAGTCAGCCGGGAGCGGCGAATGAACCTTGATTTCCGCGTGCGGGATAAGAGGATGCGGCATCTCAAGCCCCGAGGCGTGAAGCATCTGGCGCGGCACGTGAAGGAGGCGCGGATCACGCGCGCTCTTGAGCCCGAACACACGGTCGCCGAGAACGGGCGCGCGCACCGAGGCAAGATGGCGGCGAATCTGGTTCGTGCGCCCCGTTTCAATGCGCACACGCACGAACGACGCATCATCACCCACGCTTTCACGTGCGACGCGCGAGAGCGCCGTCTGACCGTCAAGTGGCGCGTCAATGACCTGATGCGCGAACGGGAAGCGACCAACAACAATCGCGTGATAGACCTTCGTGACGCGGTGGGTCTTGAAAACCTCAACCGCCGCCTCACGCGCCGCGCGGTTCTTCGCAAAAAGAAGGCACCCTGTTGTATCGCGGTCAAGTCGATGGACGGCGGAGAGTTGGGGGAGATTCTCCTGCACACGCAAGAGGCTCTCCACGCTCTTTGGATCGGCCGCGCTGAGAACCCCCGCCATCTTGTCGCAGACGAGGTAGTCCTGATCCGACCACAGAACGCGCACATGAAACTTGGCGGGCGCCTTCGGAATCGGCTTTGATGTCTCAACTTGATCGCCCGTCTTCAACGCGGCGCGCGCCATCCATACGCACGAGCGGTTGACCCACACGCGCCGTTGGTCAATAAGATCTTTCGCGCCGCGCCGTGAAAGAGAAAGACGCGCGGCGAGGAAGTCCTGCAGGACCTTCGGATCAGACGGAGCAACGCGCATGAAGAGTTAACCCTCCAAAGCCCCCACGATGCCAACCGTCTTACGACCGACGATGTTGGGGGCCAGGTTGAATTTAAGGCACCCGTCCGCCGCCGCCCCTGCGACACGCTCGCCCGAGGCGGCGCGTGAGACGGCTTGCTGAAGCGCATCATCGCCGACAAGCTCAGAAATTGTCTTCGCGCGCGCGAGCGTTTCGTCGGCGAGGCCGAAGCGCGCGAGGAAGGCGTCGTTTGCCTCTGTAAGGCGGCCTTCCGCATCGCACGCAAAGAGGGACTCCTTTGCGAGATTGAATGCATTGACCTTTGTCTGGCACGAGGTCATCGTCGCACGGCGCTTCTCGATGTTGCGAATTGTAAAGACGAGGTCGCCAGGATTCATGAGGTCAATGACCGAGACCGTCACCTCGCACGCGAACTTGCCGCCCTTCTGGTTTAGACCATTGGCATTGATCATCACGTGGCGGTCGCCCTCAAGGCCCTTACGAATGCGCTGGACAACGTCAGGCTGGAGGCCGGGGATTAAGCGCGAAACGGGCTGATCAAGAACATCATCAAGCTCGTAGCCGAAGTGCTCGGTCGCACGCGGGTTGATATCGAGGATGTGCCCATTCGGGTCGGTGATGACAACAGCATCGTACATGCCGCCCAGAAACTGGCGGAAGAGTGAACGACGATCTTTTGGAACAAAAAGTGACATTAGGAATTATTATAGCAAAGACTCGCGCCTAATGCAAAACGACGTTCCAAAATATGCGACGCAAGGCCGTCGGCCGCCGTGATCACCTCTCCATGCCTCCGTGTAAGACTTCGACCACCTCCCAGTATCCGCCCTTGTCAGGGCCAACGCGGCGGAGC
>CAVHJW010000087.1:0-6055 GCA_963636335.1 bacterium | reverse complement strand
ACGTTTCGGCAGAAGAAGCATCGGCACGTCTTGTCCGCTTCTTTGATGACTTGAAGTAAGGTGTAAGTGTTTCGCGAACTTTCTGCCTTGTGGTATAATAGACGGAATATGAAGGGTTATTCTCTCGTTCTTTCACTCACGCTCATCTCGGCGGTCTGCGCGGGCGTGCTCGCTTACGTCAACAACTTGACGAAGGCACCGATTGAGGCAACGAAGGTCGCGAACGAGGAGAAGGCGGTGAAGGCCGTCATGCCGTCTGGTGTCGTTACCGTTGAATCGTGTGGCGCGGATGCCTTCGTCGGCAAGGACAAATCGGGCGCGGTCATCGGCTATGCGGCGAAAGGCGCGGATGCGGGTGGCTATGGCGGCGACATCGTGCTTATGGTCGGCTTTGAGGCGGACAAAAAGACGGTCGTCTGCTATAAGACGCTTCAGGCGGCGGAGACGCCTGGCCTCGGTATGAAACTCAATATGCCCGAGTTCGCCAATCAGTTCGTGGGTCAGGACGGCGCGTCCGTCAAGGTGCGCAAGGACGGCGGCAAAATTGACGCGATCACGTCGGCGACAATCACCTCGCGCGCCGTTTGCCGCGCCGTTCAGGCGGCTGGGGCGCATCTCATGGAATTTGCAGGGAAGGAAAAATGAAAAGAATCGTCTATCTTGACAACAATGCGACGACATGCGTTGCGCCCGAAGTGCGGGACGCGATGATGCCGTTCTTCGGTGACCTCTACGGAAACCCCAGTTCCATGCACGCATTCGGCGGGGAGGTCGCGAAATATGTGAAGGCGGCGCGTGAGGAGGTGGCGCGGTTCATTAACGCCGATCCCGATGAGATTCTCTTCACCTCATGCGCGACGGAGTCGGACAACTCGGCGATTCGCGGCACGGCGGAGTTCTACGGCAAGGACTTGAAGGTGATCACGACGGCCGTTGAGCATCCCGCCGTCCTCCAGTCGGTTCGCCGCTTGAAGGCGCTTGGGTACGAGACGGTGGAACTTAACGTTGATTCGGTTGGCCAGATCAACCTTGATCAACTCGCCGCCGAGATCGATGCGGCGGGCGCGCGCCCTGTTCTTGTCTCGATTATGTATGCGAACAACGAGACGGGCGTTCTCTTTCCGATGGAGAAAATTGCCGAGATCGTCAAGTCGCGTGGCGCGATTCTTCACACAGACGCCGTGCAAGTCGCGGGCAAGATTCCCGTGGATGTGAAAAAAACGCGCGTTGACATGCTCGCTATGTCGGGTCACAAGTTTCACGCGCCGAAGGGGATTGGCATCTTTTACGTCCGCAAGGGGACGAAGGTGAAGCCCTTTATGCTCGGCGGCCATCAAGAGCACGCGCGCCGTGCGGGAACTGAGAACGTCCCTTACATCGTCGGTCTCGCAAAGGCGTGTGAATTGGCGCGTCTCAATATGGCCGATGAGCAGAAGAAGGTCGGAGCCCTGCGCGATCGACTGGAGGCGGGGCTTCTCAAAGCGTGCCCCGACGTAATCGTGAATGGCGACCGCGCCCACCGCCTGCCGAACACGCTCAATCTTTCGTTTGAGTACATCGAGGGCGAGGCGATTGCCTACCGCCTCTCCGATCTCGGTATTTGCGTCTCGACGGGGTCGGCGTGTGCGTCGGGCTCGCTTGACCCGAGCCACGTGATCCGTGCGATGGGCGTGCCGTTTATCGCCGTGCACGGCTCGGTGCGTTTCTCGCTCTCGCGTTACAACACGGAAGAAGATATTGATTATACGCTTGAGCACGTGCCAGCTGTCATTCGCGAGTTGCGCGCGCTCTCGCCGTTTGGGCCCGAGACAGATGTGACAACCTACAAGTAGAAAGGTGAAGACGATGAAGATGAAGACGATTTTTCCATTGCTCGTTCTCGTGCTCGCACTCGCGGGTGGTTGTCGGCGTGAGGACATCCGCACGATGACCATCACGATGCCCGAGCTGACAGAGGCGGATGTCGCACGCGTGGAGGCGGCCTTAAGCCCTTATGGCGGAATTGACAAGACCTCTTACCGTTGGGACGTTGAGGCGAAGACGCTCACACTTTCGTACGACTCGATGAAGATCGCCCAATCAAACATCCGCTACGCCATTGACGAGAAGGGTGTCAAGGTCGCGTTCCCGAAGAAGGAAGGCAACCATGCCGGCTATTGAGACGAGTTGGACGTTCCCCGGGTTCATTGACGTCCACGTCCACTTTCGTGACCCCGGCACGCCCTTGGCCGAGACGACGGCAAGCGGGCTTCAGGCGGCGGCGCAGGGTGGGTTCGCCGCTGTCGTCACGATGCCGAATACGACGCCCGCTTGCGACTCGCCTGAGGTGATGGATTATCAACGTCAGGCGGCCGCTTCTCTCGCGCGGCCGTTCCCTCTTCTTCTCCCCTCTGCGTGCATCACGAAGGGGCGGCGCGGCCAAGAGGTTGCCGATCTTGAGATGCTTGCGGCGGCAGGCGCGGCCTTCTTCACAGACGATGGCACGTATGTCGCCGACACGAATGTGATGGAGGAAGCATTCCGCCGCGCCGCCGCGCTTGGCCTCGTCATTTCGCAGCACGCGCTTTTCCCTGGCCTCTCGGAGGCGGACTGCATTCGCCGTGACCTCTCGCTTTGCCGCGTGACGGGCGCGCGATACCACGTTCAGCATCTCTCAACGGCGGCGGGCGTCCAACTTGTCCGTGACGCGCAGAAGGAAGGGCTTGATGTGACTGCCGAGGCGACGCCGCATCATCTTCTTCTCACGCAAGACGACATCGGCGACCGCAACGCGCGCGCGGCGGGCCACTTTAAGATGGCGCCGCCGCTTGCGACGCGCGAGGATCGCGCCGAAGTGCGACGCGCGGTGAAGGACGGCGTTCTCATGTTCGCAACCGATCACGCGCCGCATGTGGCCGCGACGAAAGAGGTTGGCTACGAGAAGGCCGCGAACGGCATCATCGGCCTTGAGACGGCCATTCCGATAACCTATCACGTGATGGTTGAAGAGGAGGGCATGAGCGTCGCGTCGTGGGCCGAGGCGTGGTGGAAGATGCCGCGCCGGATCTTGCCGAAGGGAACAATCATCAACGGCGAGACGACGGTTGACCTTCTTTCTGAGCCGCGTATTGTCTCGCTTGACTCATTCAAATCACGCTCACGCAATTGCCCGTATGGGGGCATGGCGTTTCGCGCATGGCCTCGATCTTCAACCTTCATTCCGACTTCCGCCTGACGGGTGACCAACCCGAGGCGGTGAAGACTCTCGCCGATGGCCTCGCGCGCGGCGAGCGTCACCTCGTTCTTCAGGGCGTGACGGGTTCGGGAAAGACGTTCACGATGGCGAATCTGATTGCCGCCGCTTCTCGGCCGACGCTTATCCTTTCGCACAACAAGACGCTCGCAGCGCAGCTCTTCTCGGAGTTGAAGGGGTTCTTTCCCGAGAACGCCGTTGAATATTTCATCTCCTACTACGACTACTATCAGCCCGAGGCCTATATTCCGCAGACCGATACTTACATCGAGAAGGACGCGGCCATCAACGAGGAAATTGAGCGCTACCGCCTCGCCGCCACGAACGCGCTCATCGCGCGGCGCGATGTCATCGTCGTCTCGTCGGTGAGTTGCATCTACGGTCTCGGTGAGCCAGACGAATATCGCGACCTTGCGGTGCGCATCACGTTGGGGGACGTGGAAAAAGGAGGGAAGGGCGCGGACGGGCGTTCTCGTATCATTGCACGGCTCGTTGAGGCGCAGTATGTGCGTAACGACATGGCCTTTGAGCCAGGTGTCTTTCGTGTGCGCGGCGACATCCTCGACATCTTTCCCGCGTATGAGACGCAGGCCATTCGCGTTGAGTTTTTCGGCGACGAGGTTGATTCCATTCGTGCGCTCGATCCGCTTACGGGTGCGTGCGGCGTGGCCATGCCGTCTGTCGTCATCACCCCCGCGAAGCCATTCGTCATGGGGCGCGATAAGATGGAGGCGGCCTTCGTGCGGATTGAGGCGGAGCTTGCAGATCGGCTCACGTTCTTTCAGTCGCACGGCAAACTTTTGGAGGCCCAGCGACTTAAAGAGCGCACGGAATACGATATTGAGATGATGCGCACGCTTGGCTATTGTAACGGCATTGAGAACTACTCGCGACCGCTCACAGGGCGCGCGCCGGGAAGCCCGCCCGAGTGTCTGCTCGATTACTTTCCGAAAGACTTTCTCACGATTATTGACGAGAGCCATGTCACGATTCCGCAAGTGCGCGCGATGTACAACGGGGATCAGGCGCGCAAGTCAAAGCTCGTGGATTACGGCTTTCGTCTGCCTAGCGCGAAAGATAACCGCCCGCTCACATTTGACGAATTTAATGCGAAGGTGGGGCCCATCGTCTACTGTTCGGCGACTCCGAGCGACTACGAGTATGACCTCTCGTGTGTCGTGGCGCGGCAGGTCATCCGCCCGACGGGGCTTCTGGACCCACTCGTTGAGGTGCGACCACTCGCAAATGAGGTGGACGATCTAATCGGCGAGATTCGCGCCGTCGTTGCCGAAAAGGATCGTGTTCTCGTCACGACGCTCACGAAGCGCTCGGCCGAGGATCTCGCCCACTACCTCCACGAAGCGGGTTTGCGCGTTGAGTATCTTCACTCAGACATTGACGCCATTGAGCGCGTTGCCATTCTTCAGCGTTTACGCAAGGGCGAATTTGATATTCTTGTCGGCATCAACCTTTTGCGCGAGGGACTCGATTTGCCCGAGGTTGCGCTCGTCGCGATTCTTGATGCGGACAAGGAGGGCTTCCTTCGCTCAACAACCTCACTCTTGCAGACGGCGGGGCGCGCGGCGCGCCACGAGAAGGGGCGCGTCATTCTCTACGCCGATCACGAAACAGATGCGATGCGTGAATTTAAGGCGATCACCGCGTCTCATCGAGAAAAGCAAATCGCCTACAACGAGGCGCACGGCATCACGCCGCACACGGTCAAGCGCGCCATCAATGAGTCGGCGTACGTGTTTAAGAGTGGGAAAGATGAGAAGCGGGCGAGAGGAGATCTCAAAGAGTGGAAGGCCGAGAATGGCGGCGCGATGGCGGACGAGGGCGAAATCTTGGCGGAGATGACGCGCGAGATGCTTGAGGCGGCCGATAATTTGGAATTCGAGCGCGCCGCCTACTTGCGCGATCAGATCAAGGCAATAAAGTCCAAGAAAACACGACATTAAGCCATGCCTCACTTGACGCAGGGGGGGGGGGATGGTAGAATAGAGGAGTAATTGGTTTTAATTGGTTTTACGCAAATAGAAGGAATTAAATCCATGAAGAAGATTCTTGGTTTGATTTGCGCGGCGATGACCGCAACAATTGGCTTCGCAGACACAACGACCGATACTAGCACGGACGGCACGACACCCAGCACCGAGACATCAACGACTGAAGAGGTCACCGCCATCGGTGTGAACTTTTGCAGTGGGAAAGGTGCCAATATGGAGAAGGCGCTCTTTGTAAGCGCGTGGACGAACAATGCAAGTCAGGCTTCTGGCACAATAAGTCTTTTTGATGGCCGCACAGAGTTGTCCTTTAAATGCAAGAATACATGGCAGCGTGAAGAAAGCGATAGCGAGTCAAACTCGTTTTTAAATGGTTATCTTGACGATGGTATTACAACGGATTATCCGAACGGAATTGAGATTTCTTGCACAAACATTCCGTTTGATGTCTATGATGTTGTTATCTATTTTGCCTCTGATGCAGATGATCGTGATTTTATTGCGCCGACTGTCAATGGCGCAAAATGGACCTGTGATCCCGAGAATCCCGCATTCGCGAAGAAGGGTGATGCTAATTGGGGCTCTACGACTTGGTCCTCTGGCGATTGTGGTTATGGCAAGAATGTTCTTCGTATCGTGAATCTCACGGGTGCCTTAGAGATTAAATCAGGCGTGCGTCACGGTAATACAGTGCTTCATCGTGGCTCCATTGCGGCGATTCAGATTATCAAGTCGAAACATAGTGTTTTTGGCTTTGATTTTAACTCGCGGGCGGGGCGTGGGTCTAATGGAACAGCAACGTTCGCGGCATCCACGG
>CAVHJW010000086.1:0-6109 GCA_963636335.1 bacterium | reverse complement strand
AAGCTCATCTTCTTGCGCTTCAGTTAAAGACCTCGGCGGTCTTAAGTTTCTTGAACGGCTTTTCGTAGGCGATAAAAGATGAACCGCTTCATACAGAGACTTCACGCGCGAATCGGCGACTTCTGGTGGTATTCGCTGATGATCTTCGTCGCCTGCCGCACGGGCGATGCGATTCAGGCGTTCATCGGTCTCTATCTCGTGCCGAGATACGTCGGCACCGAAGAGCTCGGCGCCGTTATGCCGTTGCAGTCGCTCGCCAGTCTCTTCGCCGCGCCGCTCGGCATCATCGCCGTTGTCTTCGCGAAATATGTGAATGTCTACGCGACACGCGGCGAAACGGGTAAAGTCAAGTGCTTCATCCGCGATGTCATTGTGGCCTCCTGCCTCATCTTCCTCGGCTGCATCGCCGCCGCACTCATCGCCCTACCGCACTTCTATGAGCGCCTCCGTGTGACGGCAGGGCTTCTCACCGTGCTCATTCTGCTCGCGGGCTTCATCGGCAACATCTCAACGCTCTTTACGAATGCGTTACAGGGGCTTAAGAAGTTTAAGACGATGTCTGTTGTCAACATCCTGGGCGCGCCAGTCCGCCTCGTCACGTTGCTCATCGCAATGCCGATTCGCGCGCTTTCGGGCTATATCCTCGGGCAAGCCACGCCGCCCGCGGCCTCATCGCTCGTCGCCTTCCTTTCACTCCGCCGCGACTTTAAGGGCGTTCCCTATGACACGAGTTGGCGTCGAGACCTCGGGGAGATGCTCCGCTACGCGGGGCCCGTCGCGGTGTGGACCATCGGTGGCTACTTGATTGCGACCGTCCACGGCACACTCATCCGACAACGCATGCCAGAGGTTGAGTCGGCGGCCTATTATATGCTCACGCGCCTTTCGGAGATTGGTGGCTATCTCGGCGCATCCCTCCTCGCGGTCCTCTTCCCGCTCGCGGCCGAAGCGCACGAACAAGGTCGTGAAAATCGCCGCATTCTTCGTCACGCCGTTTTAGGTCCCCTTCTCTTCAGCATTCTCCTCGCCATCGTCTTCGCTATCTTCGCTCGGCCGCTCTTCGGGCTCGTCCCAATTTGGCGCGCCTACGTTACCGCCGCGCCACTCCTCGTGCCACTCACGCTGATGACGGGCGTCGGCATGGTCATCGGTTCGCTCGTGACGTACGAAATGGCCTGTCGCCGCTTCACACCTGTCTGGTTCGTCATTGCCGAAAGTACCGCTTGGACGGTGCTTCTCGTCTGCCTCATGGGGCACGGCTTCTTCCGCGGCATTCTCCCAGACAGCGTTGTTGACTTCATGGCCTCCCTCCGTATCGCGAATCTCTCGATCTTCATCTGGACCAACTTCGCAAACGCCATCTTCCAAATTACCGTTCTCGGCGCGCTTCTCGTTCGAGAAAAGAAAAAGAGGAGCGCGGCATGAAGAAAACCCTTCTCCACGCGCATATCTTTTACCCCACACTTTGGCCCCAGATTGCCGCATGCATTGAGAACGTTCGCGCAATCGTCCAAGGCGGCCTCCATGTCGTTGCGACATGTCCAGCGTCAAAGCCCGAGCTGGTCACTCTCGTTGACCACGAACTCGTTGGTATCAGCCATGAAGTTCACGCCGTGCCAAATCGAGGCTATGACATCGGGCCCTTTATGGTTTACGTCGTCAATCGCCCCGACCTCGCCGATTATGATTTCGTCATCAAGATTCACACGAAGCGCAATGTTGACACCTTCCTCAACTTTCACCAAATCACAGGGAGCGACTGGCGAAACAATCTTCTCTCGTTCTGCTCAACACCGAAGGCGATGGTGCGCTCGTTCGCCGCGTTTGATCGCGATGCGCGCCTCGGCATGATTGCTGACCGGCGCATCACGAGCCGCGGTGGCTTTGAGTATCTTAAAGAAGACATCGCCCTCATTCGATCCTCTGTTGCCGAACTCGGCCTCATGCCGCGCGAGGCGACATTCATTTATGGAACGATGTTTATGGTGCGCGCGAAACTTCTTTTGCCACTTGCAAATCGCGTCACCCTTCACGACTTCCCGATCACGACGGAGAAAAGCGCGCACTTTGATCAAGGGTTTACAACACAACTTGAAAAACTCTTTGGCGCCGTTGTTTCGGCGCAAGGTTCTCTTGTCTCAGATGGGCGTCTCCCCCATTGGCTCGCGCAACTTGATGCCACATGCACCTACTTGTTTGGACGCACCGTGCGCACCCTGCACGTCTTTATTGACAAGTTGAAAATCTTCAAGAACACAGCTAATAAATAGAGTCTGTGCCCGACACGTCTAACTTACGAGTTTAAAATACCACTTCACAACGAAGGGTAAGTTCTGATCCAAGAAGGCTCGAACGCGCTTCTGCCATCGCCGCATGACAGTTCGCCCCTTGCCGACCGTGTAGCCAACCGAGCAAAACCATTCTGACGTCGGATACTTCTGATTCAGATAGGCAAGTTGCTTAAAAAATCGTGGTTGAATATTTCCTGCCGAATGATGGCAACAGGCAAGATTCAAGATTGCCGTCCGAACCTGATGGCGAACGAAGGCATTGATACTGAAGTCTTCGGCGTAGAGATCGAAGCTGAGATGTTCGTCGAAGCGCAGATGGAATCGCTCAACGAGCGACGAATGAACCGCGATAAACATGCAGTCGACCGTCTCGACCTCAGTATTCATCGGCGCGGCGGTTCCGAGGCGAATCACGTTTGAATTGTCGGTCTTCGACGTTTGACAAATCTGGCCCACGAAGGCGCTCGGCCAGATGCCACCCAAGAGCCATCGTTTTCGAGGTTTCAAGACGCCTCCGATGACGCCGTAGATGCGGCTCTCGTCGGCCTCTGCCAATTTCGCGGCGAGCGGCTCACGCGCCTCGAAGTCCTCGTGCGCGAAGACGAGCCAGCGCGGCGTCGAATAGTCAAGGCCGTTGAGCGCGCGGTTGTAGAGAACCGAGATAAACTCGTTCTTCGCGCGGTTGTCAAACTTCAAGAGCTCGCAGCCATCGCAGAACTTGTTGTCGGCGATGCAACGCTGATACATCGCCTCGTCGCGAACGACAGAAATGAGAAGCGGCTTTGTTGTTGTTTTCATGTCAGACCTTTTGTAACGCAGTCACACGCCTGTTGGCTTGAACATCGTAAGTCACAGCGATTCTTCCATCACCCTCTTGCAACTGCAGGATCACGTTTTTAAGCATTGACGTAACGTCAATATTACACGTTTTTGAGCGTTCCCCTTGTTCCATTTTGACCGTGCCGTCGGAGCGATTTCGGAAAGATTCGCCTCTTTACACCCAGAAGGCCGAAGAGATTCGAAATGAGGTGGCGCGAGTCGTGGCGAACGGCCGTCTTTTCGTCATAAACCGTGTCAAAGCGCGTCCCATCCTTGAATCGGAGACCGCGTTCGGCGGCTGGCGCGGCAATCCACGCACGCGCCGCGTCGGCAAGTTCGTGGTTGTCGGCGTAAAGACCGCCGACATCGCTGTGAGCACCAGGAAAGAGTTCTTCCTCAACCTGCTTGCCGACAAGCGGCACGTAAGGGAAGAGAGGTCGCGCCTCGTGCTCGGCGACGGCGTGACGTGCGAACACGACATTCGGCGGACAGGTCTCGTCCACCTTGAGGCCAGGCGTCGCATCAACCGTGTCCCACACGCCCAGATATTCGACGGCAACGTCGAGTTTATTGAGCCAGGCGGCAAAGTGCCGTGCCAAGAGTGCGCCGCGCGAAAAACCGAAGAGGAAAACTTTGGGGGTGGGTGCGCCCGACGCACGAGCGGCCGCCGCGGCCTCGAACCAGCGGCGCGCACGACCAAAGATATTGCGCCAGCCAACACCCGTTGTTCGGCCGAGAATCCACGCGCCCAGACGCGCACCCGGACCCGTCTCAAGATGGAGACGTTGTTGCGCGTCCTCAACGCAGGCCTCATAGACGAGTGAGACGTTTGTCTTCTTGCCAAAGACGCCCTGCCCCGTCCCTTCAAAGAAGAGCGCGAGCGTCTCGGGTGACGCCGTAACAGGCTGATTGGCAGAATTCAAGACTGGCGAGAAGAAAGCCCATTGTAGACACTTCGCGCACATGCGGCGAAGAAGTCCCAGACGTTCGCGTAGGCAGAGAGAAGGCGCGAGAGGAGAAAGCTGCCTGTCTGCGCGAACGTCAGCGGCGTCGTCGCGACAAGCCAGACGAGCAAAGTCGCCATATTGACGAGAAAGATGACTGTCCACGAGAAGACGCGCCCGTAGAGCGTGATGTCAGGTTGGCGCTGAACGAGCGTCTCAAGCGTGAAGAGGACATGAAACGCCCACGTGAAGCCCACAAGAAACATCCAGAGAGACAGATACGGGAGCGGCCTTAAGAACGCATACGTGACAAGCGCGGCCAGAATAACGACAAATGTGTAAAACGGAAAAAAATAAGGCGCGAGCGTGATGACGACGTTCTCTTTCGTCAGGCGAACACTGCCCCCCTTCTCGCCCACGCGCAGATCGCTCGCACGCGCGCCGAAGAGAATCCCCCAAAGCGCGTGCGTGAGTTCGTGGCCGAGGACATACGCCCGCACGGGATGCGGCAGCGCGGCCCACGCGAGCGCAAAAGCGACCATGCCGCCGAAAAGCGCAACCGTCTCGGCCGTGAAGAGATCCGTTGCGAGACTCGCCGCAGAGAGGGCATCTAAGAACGTACGAACAATCGCCCAACACGCCGGGAGCAACAGGAGGCCGAGAAAAAGCCGAAGGATCTTCGCCATAACAGAGTCTTCAACTTAGTCTTCAAAGATGAAGACAAGTTCGCCTGGGAAGACGCGACGGTTGCGACGGGCAATCGCCTCAACGAAGTCGGGGTCTGTCCGAAAGCGGCGCTGATTCTCGAGAAGCTGGTCAATCTCGCGCTTCTTTTCGTCAATGACGCGCTGAAGCTCAGCATCTTGAGCTAAGAGGGCATTTCGGCGAACGAGGCTTGGATAGAGACTGATGCCACCAATAAGAACCGAGAGCACGAACACGAAGATCGTGATGAAGGTCAGCATATGCTCTCGGAGTTTCTCAAGCATGTCTTCAGCCCAAAAGTCCCAGCGAGGCGAGCGTCGCGCGCATCTTCTCGCGTTTCGCCGCATCCGTCTCACACAGCGGCAAACGGAAGACGAGCTCTATCTTCTTCATAAGGGCGAGAGCCTCCTTGACCATCACCGGGTTGACGTCGATGAAGAGGTCGTGGAAGAGCGGATAATACTTCGCGTGGTAGGCGCGCGCCTGAACGAAGTCACCCGCGAGCGCAAGGCGAATCATATCGCCCATCTCCTTCGGAATGACATTTGACGCAACCGAAATGACGCCCGATGCACCAACCGACATCATCGGCAAGGCGAGCGAGTCGTCGCCCGAGAGGACGGTGAAATCAGGCACGAGGTTCTTGAGAGCGCTCACGCGCTCAACGGAGCCAGCAGCCTCCTTGATCGCAACAATGTTCGGGTGTTTGGCGAGACGCACGACGACATCAAGCGGAATCTCACGACCTGCGCGGCCTGGCACATTATAGAGGACGACGGGCAGACCGAGGTCTGCAACCGTCATGAAGTGGCGATAAAGCCCCTCGGGGTTCGGCTTGTTGTAATAGGGCGTCACTTGCAGGCAAGCGTCCGCGCCACCGTGCGACAAGACAGCCTTCGTGAGCGAGACGGCCTCACTTGTTGAGTTCGCGCCTGTGCCCGCAATGATTTTCGCCTTGCCTGCGGCGAACTCAATCGTCTTGTCAATGACCTTGTGATGCTCTTCATGCGAGAGCGTCGGCGACTCGCCCGATGTACCAACCGAGCAAATGCCCTCAATGCCAGCCGAGGTCTGCGCCTCAACGAGAGACTTCAACGCGCCGTAGTCAACAGATCCGTCCTTTGCGAACGGTGTCACGAGCGCCGTAATCGTGCCTGAAAGTTTCATACCTTCCATTATACCATTTTCGGAATGCTTTGTGCGATCATCACAACGTTGGAAACATTGGAACATTGGAAAGAAGAGCTCGGGGTCAGGGCGTCATGACATGCGCCTCGCCCGCGTAAACCCTCTCGCCGCCGACATCAAGCGAGCCGTCGGGCATGATGCCGCCCGAGAGGCCGTGGATGG
>CAVHJW010000085.1:0-6447 GCA_963636335.1 bacterium | reverse complement strand
GGAAGCCGTCGCGGAACGCCGTGAGCATGAACTTGACGTTTTTCTTTGCCATTTTCTTTTTTCCTTAGTTGAAGTTTTCTTTTGAAATCGTTTAGCCGAGCGCGACCGCGATCGCGAGCGCGATGTTCGCGTCGTCGTCCGTCGCCACCGCCTTCTTCGGGGCTTTCTTCGGCGCGTCTTCCGGGAGAAGCGCGTTGAACTTCGCGACGCCGCCCATCGTGGCCTTCGTCACGAAGATGAGGACGGTGAGAAAGATGTAGACGATGCCCATTCCGGCGATCATCAACACGAGACCTTGACCGAGTACTGCCATTTTTGAGTTTCCTTTGAGTTTGTTTTCAATAAAGTCTGTCGGACTGCCGAGCCGAAAGTCGAATGTCGAAAGTCGAATGTCCTTTACGTCCCTTTCGTCCCTTCCTTCAGGGGTCGACGAACGTGAGCTTCAGCGTGTCGAAGTCGATCTTGCGGTAATAGCAATTCCGCGGCGCGCCTGCCTTGTTCTTCGTATGGCAGATGCCGCCGCGGCAGGGACGCACGATGTAGAGGAGCGAGTTCTGCTCGCAGTTGACGTAGGCCTCGAGGAGGTCGAACGTCTCGCCGCTCGTCTCGCCCTTGAACCAGAGCTTGTTGCGCGAGGTCGACCAGAGGATCAGTTTCTTCTTCGCGAACGACTCCTTCATCGCGAACTCGTTCGTATACGCGACGAGAATCACTTCCTTCGTGTCCGCGTTCTGCACGGCGACGGGAATGACGCCCGGGTCGTGCTCGGCCGTGCCGGCGGCGCGCGTGTCGCTCACCTGCTTCCCGACCTTCTCCAGTTTCGTGAAATCAAGCGTCAATTCCGCCGATTCTTCAAGTTGTCCCATGTCTCGCGTCTTTCGTTCTCGACTTGATAAAAGTTGTCCAATAAAAATTGAAATATATTATACCAAAAATGCCACCCCTATGGGGCGGCATTTTTTTGCCTTCACGCTACGGAGAAGCCTCATCACCAAGCCCTTCAGGACGGGGCAAAGGGTCAAGACCGCGCTCCTCAAGACGGGCATTAAGACCCTTCCAGACCGTGAAACGATAGGCCTCGGGCGCGCGATCAAGCGCCTCTTTCGCGCGCGCGCGGAAGGCCTCAGCCGCCTCGGCAGAAAGAGCCATCTTGGGATCTTTCGCCGACTCGCCACGCATCAACAAGGCGAAGATAAGCACGGCGATGACCGAAAGCAACACCGCGTAGGAAATCGCAATCGCCCACGGCCGCCAATTGAACGGGTCGTCGCCAATGACGCGGTAAGGGCGAATTTTTTGCTTGCGCAAAAGCGTGTACGCCTCGGCGCGGTCGCGGGCCTTAATTTCGCCCTCGTGCGTCTTATTCTCGCGATCTTGATAGAGGTACTTATAGACCATCTTTAGTAGACGAAGAGGATCTCGCGGTACTTGGGGAGTGGCCAGCGCGCATCGTCAACGAGCCCTTCCATGCGGTCAACGGTCTTGCGCAAGGCCTCCATTGCGGCGATTTGCGACTTCGGGTCGTCACCGTCCAGCGCCTTCTCAAGTTTGTCGCACTTAACATGCAAATCGTCAAGACCTGCGCCGAGCTTGAGACTGAACGCCTTTAAGCCCTTAACGCCCGACTTGAGTCCGTCGGCCGTCGCCTGCCCAAGCGCGTTCGCAAGGCGCGAGAATTCATCTGCAACGACAGGGCGAACCATTGAGCGCGCGATCTCAAGCGCAATGCTCGCCTCGATGCGGACGCGGCGGTCGTATGCCTCGCGGCCGACCTCCCAGCGCGAGAGCATCTCGGTGCGCGTCAAGACGCCATACTTCTCAAAGAGCGCGATGTTCGCCTTATCTTTGAGCGGCGCGAGCGCGGCCGGCGTGTCGCGCAAGTTGGGAAGCCCCCTCTTCGCGGCCTCCTTTGGCCATTCCGCCGAGTAGCCGTCGCCCGAGAAGAGAATGCGCTTATGCGCCTTCACCTGCGCGCGCAAGAGCGTTTGCAGATTTTCGTGGAAGTCACCCGTCATCGTCTCGAGGCGCGTGCAAAGTGTGTCAATCGACTCGGCGACAATCGTGTTGAGAACCGTCTGGCTGTAAGCGCAGTTCTGCGACGCGCCTGGCGCACGAAACTCAAACTTGTTGCCCGTGAAGGCAAAAGGCGAGGTGCGATTGCGATCGGTCGTGTCGCGCGGCAAGGGTGGGAGCGTGTCCACGCCAATGCGCAAGGCCTCACGACGCCCCTTCTTGCCCGTGCGCCCCTGTTCAATTGAATCCAAGACTTCGTTCAACTCGTCGCCGAGGAAGACCGAAAGAATCGCGGGCGGCGCCTCGTTCGCGCCGAGACGGTGGTCGTTGCCTGCGCCCGCCGTTGTCATGCGCAGGAGGTCGGCATGTTGCTCAACGGCGCGGAGGATGGCGATGAGCATCGTGAGGAAGATCGCATTCTCACGCGGATTATCGCCAGGTGTCAGAAGATTGCGTTTCCCATACGAGACCGACCAGTTGCAGTGCTTGCCCGAGCCATTGATACCCGCGAACGGCTTCTCGTGCAGGAGGCAGACGAGCCCGTTCGACTCGGCCGTCTGACGCAGAACCTCCATGATGAGCATATTGTGATCAACGGCGAGATTCTGATCTTCAAACATCGGCGCAAGTTCGAACTGCGCGGGCGCGACCTCGTTGTGGCGCGTCTTCGCAGGAATTCCGAGCCGCCAAAGGCGATCTTCAACTTCCGTCATGAACTTGAGAACGCGTGGGCGAATTGAGCCGTAATAATGGTCATCAAGTTGCTGATGGCGCGCGGGCGCCGCGCCGAAGACGGTGCGCCCCGCTTGCAAAAGGTCGGGTCGCTTCAAATAGAATTTCTGATCGATGAGGAAGTATTCTTGCTCCGCGCCGAGCGTGACCGAGACGTGCTCCTTCTTCTGGCCAAATTTTGCCATGAGGCGCTCAACGGCATGCGTCAACGCTTGAACAGAGCGGAGAAGCGGCGTTTTCATATCGAGCGTATCGCCCGTAAACGAGCAAAACGCCGTTGGAATACACAGAGTCGCGCCGTTCTCATGGCGTTTCAGAAACGCGGGTGATGTTGGATCCCACGCCGTGTAGCCACGCGCCTCAAACGTCGAGCGCAGACCGCCCGATGGGAACGACGAAGCGTCCGCCTCTCCGCCGATGAGGTTCTTGCCCGAAAAACGATACATCGCCTGCGCGGGCCCCGTCGGCTCCAAGAAGGCATCGTGCTTCTCGGCTGTTCCGCCCGTCAGAGGTTGGAACCAGTGCGTGAAGTGCGTCGCGCCATGATCGAGCGCCCAGTTCCGCATACCTTCGGCGACCGCATCCGCAATCGTTGGGTCCAGCGGCGTTGATTCGCGCATCGTCGCGAGAAGTTTCGCGGCGACCGTCTTCGTCAGATACTGCCGAATCGCCTTCTCCGAAAAGACGTCCACACCATAATCCGCCACCTCTCTCGTCGTCATCATATTCTTCGCCTTTCCATTCGTCCCTTTGAGAGCATTGCGCCCACCAGAAGGAGAACAAGCCCGGGAATCAGAAATACGTGATAGCGCTCGGCGGCGCGTTCGTCCGCCTCGTTTTGCTCCTTCGCCGCGACCTGACGCAAGAAGCGTCGATAGATCGCCCCAAGCGTTGTCTCAGCCGTGCCTGCCGTTGCGAGCGGCACGTAGCGCCCCTTCGAAGCTTCGGCAATGGCCTTGAGCGCACCCTCCTCAAGCCTGACGCGCACCGCCTCACCGTTGAATTTAAAAAGTCCTTTTCCGTCCTCAGCAGGCATTGTCGCGCCCGCCTTCGGGTCGCCGATACCGACGGTAAAAATGGGCACGCCACGCTTCGCCGCAAGAGCCGCATTCGCAAGGGCCTCGCCGCGCAAGTCGCCACCATCGGAGACGAGGATAATCGCATTGTGGTCGTCGGCCGCTGGATCGAGCGCATCGAGCGCGGCGCGAATTGCGCTCCCTAAATCTGTCTCACCGCGCGGCGCGGACTCGGGCGAAAGTTGCTCCAACGCGCTCCGCAAAAAACCACGATCGTTCGTCAGCGGGCAAACGACAACGCCTGTCCGCCGAAAAGCGACGAGTGCACAACGGTCGCTCCCGAGCGAGTCAATGAGGTCGGCCACGTCGGCTTTCGTACGCTCCAAGCGATTTGGCCGCACATCCTCAGCGAGCATTGAACGCGAGACATCAATCGCAATGACGACATTGCGGCTCCGCGAGACGATATGCTCCGTTGATTTGCCCCACTGGGGGCGCGAGGCGGCGAAAAGAACGAGGAAAAGACCGACGAGAATGAAGAGCGCCTGCAAAGACCAGAAGTCGTGACCCTTCGGCATAAGGCGCGCGCGCAACGGCGCGGCCACAAAGCGGCTTAAGGCCTTCTCGCGGCGGGCGCGCAGAAACGCCCAAAAGAAGCCCGCGACCGGCACGAGCGCGACGAGGAGAAGAAAGGACTCATTGGCAAATCTCATGCCCGTGTGTCACTGTTTCGTTCCCTGAACGCGCCCCATCGCGTCGCGATAAGTCGTCTTGCCGTTGCGATCCGTCGTGGCCGAACCCTGCACGCGCCCCTGCGCGTCGCGATACGTTGTCCGCCCGTTGCGATCGGTCGTGGCCGAACCCTGGCTACGCCCCATTGAATCGCGATACGTCGTCTTGCCGTTGCGATCCGTTGTGGCCGAACCCTGCACACGCCCCATCGCGTCGCGGTAGATTGTCTTGCCGTTTTGATCGGTCGTGGCCGTACCCTGCACGCGCCCCATCTCATCGCGGTAGGTCGTCTTGCCATTTCGATCGGTCGTGGCCGAACCCTGACTACGCCCCATTGAATCGCGATACGTCGCCGGCTTGCTATTATTTGCAAGCGCGACGACGCTGAGCGAAACCGCCAAGACGGCGAGCGAAAGTTTGAGGTCGGCCATTACATTCCGCTCCGACCACGCAACTTGCCGTGCGAAAGGAAGCCGTCATACTTCCGAACGAGCAGGTGCGACTCCATAATGCGCAGGGTGTCGAGCGCAACGCCGACAATGATGAGCAAGGACGTGCCGCCGAAGAACGAGGCGATTGCCCACGGAAGTTTCATCCAGCCCATGAGGATCATCGGGATGAGCGCGACGATGAGAAGACCCGAACCGCCGATGAGCGTGATCTTCGTCATCATGTCATCCAGATATTCAGCCGTCGCGCGACCCGGGCGGATGCCTGGAATATACGAGCCGTCCTTCTTCAGATTCTCCGAGATGTCAATCGCATTAAACTGCGTGGCAACCCAGAAGAACGCGAAGAACAGAATCGTGACGGCATAAACAACGAGGTGCAACGTCGCAGACGGGTCACCAAGGTTCTGCGCGAACTGGTGGAGGCGCGTACCTGTCTCGGTGAACTTCATCAGAATCGCGGAGGGAATTGAAATGAGCGGCTGCGCGAAGATAATCGGCATGACGCCCGTGTAGTTGACCCTGAGCGGCATGAACGTCTGCTGCATACCATAGGTGTTGCCGCCCGAGACGCTGCGGCGCGTCGTGTGAATCGCGACCTTGCGGACGCCCTGCGTGAGCATGACCGTGCCCATAACGACGAGGACGAAGAAGATGACCACAATCGGAAGCTCCGCGATCGGCGCGGACGCCTGAACGCCCGCGAGACCAAAGTAACGTTCCCACGCGCTAATGAGCGCCTGCGGCAAACGTGACGTGATGTTGATCATGATGATGAGAGACGCGCCGTTGCCGATGCCGAACGTCGTAATCTGATCAGCAATCCACATCACGAAGAGCGAGGCCGAGGTCATACCGATGACCGTCATCAACTGGAAGCCGAGACCGGGGTTCGCAACAATCTCAACGCCCGCGAACGCCTGACCGAGCGCGCCCGGATGGCTCAGAGCCGTCGCAATACCCCACGACTGAACAACGCAGAGGACAATTGTCAAATAGCGCGTAATCTGCGCGAGTTGTTGGCGACCCGTCTCGCCATCCTTCTTCATCTTTTCAAGCGAAGGGATGACGGAAGAAAGAAGCTGAATGACAATCTGCGCCGAAATGTAAGGCCAGATTGACAAGAAGCCAATCGCGCACTGCCCGAGCGCACCGCCCGTGAAGACCTCAAACATATCAAGGATGCCGCCACCCGCGCCCTGCGCCTTGAAGTCGGCAATGACACGCTGAAGAGACTGCCAATCCACACCCGGCGTCGGAATCTGCGAAATGAGACGGCACACGAACACGAGACCGAGGGTAATCAAGATTTTCTTGCGGAGTTCCGGAATGCGAAACACGTTCGAAAAGCCCTTCATCATCGACATAATCTAATCTTCTCCTTAGTGCAGCTAAAAAAAGTTGTTCGTTTATTATACCAAAAGCGGCAGAAATATGGAAGACGCGTCAATTGAAGAGGAACTCGACGACGTCGCCGTCCTTCATCTCGTATTCCTTGCCCTCGG
>CAVHJW010000084.1:0-6575 GCA_963636335.1 bacterium | reverse complement strand
CTCAGCGGCGTTTGCTACGGCCATCAAGTCAGCGCTTGCCAAGATTTGATGCGCCCTGCCCGAGCTTGCCACTTTCTTTTACGTGGCGGAGACAGATCTCGCAGGTGACGGCGGAATCTTGGGGAATCGCAAGAGTGGGTGGATTGTGTCCTAATTGCCGAATGTTTGACCATTCTGAACAATGCGTTAGAATGGCACTGTCAAGATGCCGTAAGAAGGCATAGAGTCAAGCGCGGGCCAGTTTGCGTCGGTGGTCAACGCGTTTGTGCTTTAGTCGATGTAGAGATCGGGAATCTTAATCGTCTCGCGATTTGTCTTTTTCGGTGCGCCGCTACTCTTCGCTCGATCGGGTTTGGTGGCTGGCTCGACAGTTGACGTCGAGGTCTTGACGGCTTCTGGACTCGTCGCACGATAGAGGGCGCGGATGCCCGCTAAGAGACCCCAGAGAACGAGAATCGCGAGAACAACGACAACACACCAGCGACCGATAAGGGGTGAGAGGGACGAAAGTCTCGCGGCTTCGTCGCGAAGAGGCGCAGCATAGCGTGAGAAGGGGTGTTCCTCTCGGTGGGGCGGTGTCTCCGCATCAGTTTCGGCGGCCGAGGCTGTCATCGTGCTCGCTTCGCGCGGAGGTTCAGCTCGCGGTGCTTCATACGACGCCTGGTTGAAGAGATCAAGTTCTCCGATTGGCGGCTCGCTGCTGATAGGCTCCTCATGCTTCTCTTCTTCGGTGCTCGGCGCAACGGCAACTTCCTGCGGCACAGGGGTTTTCGTCTCAATTCTTTCCTCAATCGGCGACTCCTCCTTCGGCTCGGGCGTGATGGTGGGCGCGACTGGGCGCTCACGAATCGCGCTTTCGCGATTGCCATTGAAGATCTCCATAAACTCAGCAATCATCGGCTTGGGATCAAGGCCGACCGTCTCGCAGTAGAGTCGAACGAAGCCGCGTCCGTAGATGGGGGCTGCGATGTGTGAGAAGTCCTCGTTTTCGAGGTCCGCGACGATGGATGTCATCATGTGCGTTCTCGCCGCAATATCTCCCTGTTCAAGGCCCTTGGCCTCGCGCGCCGCCTTCAGTGTTTCTCCAAATGGAATCATAATTCGCTCTCCTGTTGAAGGTTCTCGTTGTCGTCGTCAGATGTTTCGGGCGCATCGGGCGCGCCGTCCGTCGTTCCCGCGCCGTCTTCGCCACGGAAGATGGCAAGAATCTGGTCTTGGTCCATAACAATCTGGCGCGGGCCCGCGCCGACTTGTGGGCCGATGACGCCCGCGTCTTCGAGCATATCCATAATCTTCGCTGAATGGTTGTAACCCCAGCCGAGCTTGCGTTGGAAGTGCGAGGTCGAGGCGCGGTTTGTGTTGATGATGCACTCAAGCGCCTTCTTAAAGTCGTTCGCATTCTCTTCGGCCTTCACCTGCTCGCGCATCGTTGCGCTCGACTCGCCGCTTGATTCGTTATTCTCGGATCCATCCGAGAAGATGTCATTTTCCTCTTCTTTAATCGTATCAAGCTTCTTTGCGAATCGCTCATCGAAAGCCGGTGTTGAATGCTGCTCAATGAAGGAGGTGATGCGCATAATCTCCTCATCGCTAATCCACGCGCCTTGTGCGCGAATGAGAAGGCCATCTTTGCCCTTGAAGAGCATATCGCCGCGTCCGATCAGGTTCTCCGCGCCCGACTCATCAAGAATCGTGCGCGAGTCAATGCCCGTTGCTGTCTTGAACGCGACGCGCCCCGGGATGTTTGCCTTGATTGTGCCCGTGATAATTTTCGCATCAGGACGCTGTGTCGCGAGGATGAGGTGGATGCCTGCCGCACGCGCCTTTGCCGTCAGACGAGCGATGTCGGGCGTCACTTCTTTACCGTTCGAGGCCATAAGGTCTGCGACCTCGTCAATAATGATAACAATGTAGGGGACGGTGCGCGGCATGTCGGCATCTACGGCTGCGTCTTGCCCGAACATGTCGGTCTGCGTGAGGTTGAGGCGATGGTTAAAGTCGTAGATGTTGCGGACGCGCGCGCGCGCAAAGAGTTTGAGACGCCGCTCCATCTCCTGCACTGCCCAACGAAGGCTAAAGACGACTTTCTTGTTGTCGGTAATGACAGGAACGATGAGGTGCGGCAACGCCGCGTAGGCCGTGAACTCAACCGACTTGGGGTCAACCATAATGAGTTTGAGTTCGTCAGGGGTCTTCGTCATCAGAAGCCCGTTGATGAGCGCGTTGAGGCAGACTGACTTACCTTGACCCGTCGCACCCGCAACGAGCATGTGCGGCATTGACGCGAGATCGGCCACAAGTTCCTTGCCCGCCGCATTTTTGCCGAAGAGAAGAGGAAGTTCGCCTTTGGCGTTCCTCCAAGCGTCTGACTCAAAGACTTCGCGGAAGGAGATGCCGACTGGCTTCTGGTTTGGCACTTCAATACCGACGAATTCCTCGCCGGGGATGGGGGCTTCAATGCGGAGCGATTTCGCGTGGAGGGCACCCATCAAATTTTGAGAGAGGCTTGTGACGGCGCTATAGCGTGTTCCAGGCTCAAGGCGGATGGCGTATTTTGTGACGACGGGACCTTCAACCGTGTATTCAGGTGTCGCATCCACGCCGAAAAGTTTGAGCGTATCAATAAGTCGCTTGGTCGTCTCGCTGACATCGCCATGATCCGCCTTTACTTTCTTAAGTGGATTGAGAAGCGAGATTGGTGGTAGGATGTAAGGGCCTTTATCGTTGGCTGTTGCGTCGCTGTCATCGACCATCGCAACGGATGCTGTGGCGGCGGGCATCTCCTTTTTCTCGGCAGCTTCTTTCTTTGCGCGCTTCTCGGCTTCTTTGGCCTCGCGCTTCGCCTCTTTCGCGGCGAGTTTTTCGGCGCGGGCGCGTTCCTTTTCTTCTTCGCGCAAACGGCGCGCTTCTTCCTTCGCGGCTTGCGCGCGCGCGAGGAGGTCGTCGTCATTCTCCTCTTCGCGCGCATCGCCTGTCGCGTCCGTCGTCGCATCGCCTGTATCTCGCGTTGTCGAGACTTTCCGGCCTCCTGCGACCCAGGTGAAGAAGCGCGCAAGCACAGCCGCGCAGTTGCGCGTGCCAATCGCGCCGACGAGCGAGATGACGATGAGACTCGTCATGATGACAGACGAGCCGAAGTCGCTCACAAGCGGCGAGAGGCAGCATGTCATCACGAGATAGCCGAGCGCGCCGCCTGCGCACGCGATGTTGAGCCTCTCAGCGAGTGTCGCGAGAAGGCCACCGTGCGCACCGATGACTTGGAGGAGGCACGCGAGCGCGGCGAGGAGTGTCAAGAACCAGAGAATGCGGCGTAAGAGTCCAACACGGCGGCCGAGGATGATGCCGAGGGCCACGATGACGCAGAGCGCGGGGACAATCCAAATCGCGAGGCCAAAGATGAGGTAGCCGTAGTAGGCGAAGAAGTCGCCGAGCGCGCCAATCCAGTTGGTCGTCGCGGGCGCGGGGACATCCGTGTAGACGCGCGCGTCGTACGTGAGCAACGCGACGAGTGGGAAGAGAGAGAGAGGGAGGAGAAGCCAGGCGAGCAGGTGGTGCCGCTCGTCTTCAGGGTTGGGGTTGGATGATGGACGTGTCATGCTTCTTTTCTGCGTGCGACGAGGCGCTCGGCTTGAATGCGTAGTAGGTGACAATGGCGAGAACGAGGGCAACGAGTTTTAGCGACAAGTTCTCGGTGACGATTGAAAGCTTCATTTCTTCTCCTTCCCGCTCATGCGGCGAAGTCCGCGCAGGGCAATGGTCTCGTAGAACTTCATGAAGAGCTGATTCGCGTAGGTCTGCTGCGCGTGTGGCATCGCTTTCGAGATCCAGCGCGAGATCGCGTTTTCGATATCATCGCCCTGATAGCGCACGATGCGCCCGTTGTGCGCGACCGAGATGGCGCCCGTCTCCTCGGAGACGACCACGACGAGCGCATCTGTTTCTTCTGAGAGGCCGACGGCGGCGCGGTGGCGCATGCCGCTAACGGTCAACTCGGGGTTATTTGAGACGGGGAAGACGCAATGCGCGGCGCGGACGCGCCCATCGCGAATCGTGAGCCCTCCGTCGTGGAGGGGCAGAGGGGGCGTGAAGACGCTCACGAGAAGCTCGCGCGAGAAGTCGGCGTTGAGCATAACGCCTGTCTCCTCGTAACTTCTCAGCGAGATGCCGCGTTCAAAGGCGATGAGCGCGCCGATGCGCTTTTCGGCGAGTTTGAGAATCGTCTCGACAACGTAGTCGCACGTTGGCACGCCCCGCGCATCGACTTTCGGTTTCTCAAAGAACCCAAACGCGCCGACCTGCGAGAGGAGGCGGCGAATCTCGGGCTGGAAGATGACGACCGTTGAGATGGTGAGGTAGATCAGAAGGGCGCGGACGATCGACGAGAGGACATCAAAGTGGAAAACATAGGTAAAGGCGAACATCGCGGCGGCGAGGACGAGGATGCCCGTCAGCGCTTGACCAAAGCGCGAGCCGCGCGAAGCCTTGAGAATCGTGTAGATGACCGCGTAGAGGATGGCGATCTGGATGATGGCCGAATAGTTGATCACGTGTTCTGCTCGGTGTTCTCTTGCTTGATGAGCGCTTCAACATCACGCCCATCCATCGTCTCTTTTTCAAACAGCGTCTTGGCGAGAATCTCAAGCTTCTCGCGGTTCTCATTGATGATGCGCTTTGCATCGGCGTAGGCTTCATCAACAAGGTGCTTTACTTCAGCATCAATCTCGCGAGCCGTCTCTTCGCTAAAGGCGGGCGGCATCTCATCGCTTGAAAAGCGTGAGGACTCCATAAATGATTGAAAGCCGAATTTGTCGCTCATGCCGAAGCGGCAAATCATGTCGCGCGCAATTTTTGTCGCCTGCGCGATATCTTGCGCCGCGCCCGTCGAGACGTCGCCTGTGAAGAGTTCCTCGGCGATGCGCCCGCCGCAGCAGAGTCGGATCTCGGCGAGGTAGTATTTGCGCGTGTGGTTGAGGACATCTTTTTCGGGCAGAGCCATCGTCGCGCCGAGGGCGCGCCCGCGCGGGATAATCGTCACCTTGTGGAGTGGGTCGGTGTCGGGCAGGAGGACCTGCAACAGCGCGTGCCCCGCCTCGTGCCACGCCGTCGTCTCGCGTTCGCGTGCGGAGAATCCGGCGGACTTCCGTTCGCGTCCCCAGATCACCTTGTCGCGCGCCTCGTCGAGCGTCGCCATGTCAACGCCCTCCAATTTCTTGCGGACAGCGAGGAGGGCGGCTTCGTTGAGAAGGTTCGCAAGGTCGGCACCCGAGAAGCCAGGCGTGCCGCGTGCGACGCGGTCGAGGTCGGCATCTTTTGCGAACTTGATCTTCTTGCCGTGGAGTTCAAGAATCTCTTTGCGCCCCTTGAGGGTCGGTAACTCAACGACGACTTGGCGGTCAAAGCGGCCCGGGCGGAGAAGGGCATTATCAAGCGTGTCGGGGCGGTTCGTTGCGGCGATGACGATGACGCCCTCGTTTGCGTCAAAGCCGTCCATCTCAACAAGCATCGTGTTGAGCGTTTGTTCGTAGGCGTGGTTGCCGCCGAGCGCGCCCGCGCCCGTGCGCTTCTGACCGATGGAGTCGATTTCGTCAATGAAGATGATGCACGGTGCGCGCTTCTTCGCTTCGGCAAAGACATCGCGCATGCGGCTCGCGCCGACGCCGACAAACATTTCCTCAAAGTCGCTGCCACTCATCGCGAAGAAGGGAACTTTCGCCTCGCCGGCGATGGCCTTGGCGAGGAGCGTCTTGCCTGTGCCGGGCGGACCGACCATAAGAACGCCCTTTGGAATCTTGCCGCCGAGCCTCTTGAAGGCGGTTGGCTCTTTGAGAAATGCGACGATCTCTTCAACCTCTTCCTTCGCTTCATCAACGCCCGCGACATCGGCGAACGTGATCTTGTGTGTCTCGGCGTTTCCGTCAATGAGTTTTGCCTTGGACTTGCCAAAGGAGAAGATCCCGCTGCCACCCATGCGCCGGTAGAAGAGCCAGTAGATGAGGAAGAAGAGCCCCGCAGTAAAGAGGAGGTTGATGACGAGCGGCGAGAAGGCGCTCGACGTTTCTTTGACTTCAACCTTGATGCCCGCCTCGAGGAGGTCGCCCATCGTGGATTCGTTCTCGCCTGGGACGAGCATAACGCGATAGCGCTCGCGCACAGGCTCGCCCTTTTCGTCCATAAGGGGCTCGCCCGCGGCGTCTACGCGGTCGGTTTCTATCTCGCCTGTGAAGTAGGTTGACCCCTCGTCTCGGTCAAAAACGCGCGTGACGGGTTGAACGAGTTTGCCCGCGTTGAGGGCTTGGTAGAAGTCAAGAAGCGTCAGTTCCTTTACATTCGGCTTGTTGGGGTTCATCCTGTACAACGACAGGAAGACGGAGACGATGAGGAAGATGACGAGCCAGGAGCGCCATGCAATGGGGGCGTTCTGCTTCGACGGTGTGCGTGAATTCTCTTTAGCCATATCTATAAGGTAATAGTATACCATATTTCGCGAGCCGAGTCTTGCCTCCGCTTTTTGATGAATCTGCATTTTTTTAAAAAACCCCCTTGCGCAAGTGAGGGGGTTTTTGATATACTATATC
>CAVHJW010000083.1:0-6598 GCA_963636335.1 bacterium | reverse complement strand
GGAACTGCTGCCGCGCCTGAAGGCGCAGGGTCACGAGGCAACGCTTGTCGTGCCTCAGGGGTCAAGGCTGGAAGAGCTTGACGTGCGCAAACTCTATCTGCCGTCCGTCTGTGGCACGCAGAAGAAGTGGAGTTTCTTAAGTCCGATCTTTCGTCTCGCGTATAACTTGTTCGTGCTGCCGTTCCGCGCGCGGAAGTTCGATTGCCTCTATGCTTTGACGCCGCATGGCGCAATCTGGGGCAAGACGCCGCAGGTCCTGACCGTCCATGACCTCATCGCCTTGCAATTCCCCAGGCAACACCGTTTCCAGTACTGGTATATGCGGCTGTGCCTGCCTCTGCTACTGCGTCATTCGCGGAAGGTCATCGCCATCTCCAAGACGACGAAAGACCTTTTGGTGGAAAGATTCGCCATTTCGCAAGAGAAGGTCGTCGTTGTCTACAACGGATGTTCGCAGGGGTTTCATTCTGTCGATGACGCGTCGTTGCACGTTGAATCGAAGTATGGCATTCGTGACTACATCTTCGCGTGTGGCATCTCCTTCCCTCACAAGAACATCCGTTTTTTGATTGAGAACTACGCGGACCTTCCGCAGCCGCTCCGGCAGAAGCATCCTCTTGCCGTTGTCGGGGTGAACACGTCTCCCTATGCGCAGAGCCTGATGCAGCTTGCGGCGAGCCTGCCGTGCGCGGACTCAATTAAGTTTCTCGGCATGGTTCCTGCGGAGGATCTCGTCGCGATCTATTCGGCCGCGCGCCTGTTCGTCTATCCGACGCTGTGCGAGGGCTTCGGCATGCCGCCGATTGAAGCCGCGCGGTGTGGCACGCCGAGCCTCGTTTCGGATCTTCCTGTCTTGCGCGAAGTTCTTTCGTTGGAAGACGCGCGCTATTTTGATCCGTTGAATCCGCAGTCTCTTCGCGACGCCCTCGTGCGCGAACTTTCACAGCCGAAGGTCGCGCCCGACCGCTATCTAAATTATTCGTGGCACAACGCCGCCGCCGCCGTTCAGAATCAGATTGAGTCATTGGACAAATGAAAGTCCAACTAACATGTCTGACCGCCGTTTACAACGCAATCAAGTCGGGGAATCGTGATCGTCTGGTCAGATGCGTTGAGTCTGTCGCCCGCCTCAAGACCGAGCATGAGCATTTGATTTACGACGGAGCGTCTTCCGATGGGACGGTTGAACGACTCCGCGAGCTAGCGGCGAAGACGCCAGGTCTAGTCGTTGTCAGCGAACCAGACTCCGGCCTCTACAATGCGCTCAACAAGGGCATTCGCGATGCGAAGGGCGAGTGGCTATACGTGTTAGGATGCGATGATTTCATCGTGGATCCCGCGTGCATGGATCGCTTGATCTCGGAACTGCCCGAGAATCTCGATGTCTTTGCCACGACCATGAGAATGGAGTTCCCGGATGGGCGGCTTTTCAGAATCTGGAAGCCGAAGAAAAGAGGAATCTTCAATGCTCCGTGTGCTGGCCATCAGGGGGAGCTTATTCGGACGGAATTCGCCCGCCGTCTCGGGGGCTTTGACGAACGATATCGAATCGCGGCAGATGCCGACATGTTCTTGAAGGCGCATTGGCAGGGCTGCCGATTCAAGCACGATACACGGACGTTTGCCGTCTTTACGACTGGGGGCGTATCGTCAAATGAAGAAGCAAGTCGGCGCGAACACAGCCAGAGCGTGGCACGAGTCCTCGGACTTGGAGAGGCGGAATCAAAAATGCTGACGGAGTGTGGGCTCTTGCCAGTTGCGCGTTGTCTTGGGCTCTTGACTCATGACGATGTCGTTATTCGACGCTCAGCAAGGGCGATGATCGCCAAATCGTTCATTTGGGCGGTTAAGCGTTTCGTTTGTCGATCGGCTTGCCGAAACTCTTTCGCGACAGGGAATAGACAAGGGGAAGCCGAAGGATAAACTGCGGCGCGAAGAGGACGAAATACACGGCGTAGGGCAACCGCGCACACGCTTTCGCTTGTAGCCACGCGAAGATGGCAACGGCCTTGCTGCGTTCGTGCGAAAGACCAAAGTGTTCGCATTCGCGAAAGAACCGTTGCGCGGCCAAGTAGAACGCGCGTCGTGTTGAAGAAGAGGCTCTGACAAACGACAGCATGAGAATGATGGCGATGCGCGCGATGAAGTCGTCCGAGACGGGTGGCACGAACCGTCCGTGTGCCTTCAGCGCGTCGCGCTGAGCCTCCCATGCCGTTGGATATTCGCGGAAGTCGCCGGTCGTTACGGTTGATCCTGCGCGGTTGACGTTGTAGTGGTAGACGACAGCGTCCACATAGCCGACCTTTGCGCCGGAAAGGAGGATGTCCGCCCAGACGTGTACGTCCTCAAATTTCTTTCCGACGGGGAAGCGCCGCGTCGCGAAGACCGCGCGCCGATAGAGCTTGTTGCACGGCGAGACATTGAAGAACTCATCAAGGACATTGCGCGGCTGGGACGTGGAAAGCGGTGCGTAGGGCCGCGTTTCGCCCGACTCAAGGTCATGGAGCATCACATTGCCGATGGCGACGTCGAGTCTGTCATTCTCAAGTGCTGCGGCGAGCGTCTCAAACGCCGTTGGCTCTAGCCGGTCGTCGGAATCGAGAAACGCGATGGCCTTGCCTGTCGCCGCGTCCAGCCCCGCGTTGCGCGCGGCAGACTGTCCTCTGTTCGGTTGGTGGATGACGCGGAAGCGCGCATCGCCCGCCGCGAGTTCGTCGCATAGTGCGCCCGATCCGTCCGTTGAGCCATCGTCAACGAGGATGCACTCGTAATCCGAAGACGTCTGCGCGCGGACGGATGCGATGGCGTCCGCGAGATAGTTGCGGACATTGTAGACGGGCACGATCAGGGATATCTTCATACGCGTGTCGTATAATTGGCAATTCTTCTGCCAAATATTGTATCATATATGCCGCAACTTTTTCGCCGCTGCGGGGCGATTCTTTGCTATAATGAGTAGACAATGAAGCGTATTGTTCTTTTCTTGTTAACGAACCTCGCCGTGATGGCGATGCTCGCCATCGTGACCTCGCTCCTCTGTGTCTTTTTAGGCACATCCATCGCAGAAATTGTGGGGCCTGACTGGGCGTATCTTCTCATCGTTGCCTTCGTCTATGGTTTCCTCGGCGCGTTCATCTCGCTTCTTCTCTCGAAGCCCATTGCGAAGATGGCGTGTGGTGCGCGTACAATTGATGGGAGTGAAGGCGAGAGTGAGCGGTGGCTTGTCGCGACGGTTGAGGATCTCGCACTCAAGGCGGGTGTCCGCACGCCGGAGGTCGCGATTTATGAGGGCGCGGCCAATGCCTTCGCCACGGGCGCGTTTAAAAATCACGCACTCGTCGCCGTCTCAACAGACATTCTCCGCCAGATGACGAAAGAAGAGCTTCGCGCCGTTCTCGGCCACGAGATGAGCCACGTTGCCAATGGCGATATGGTGACGCTGACGCTTGTGCAGGGCGTTCTCAATGCCTTTGTGATTGTCATCTCGCGTGCGCTCGCTTCGCTTGTCGCAAACGCCAGCAAGGGCGAAGGTTCGCGTCGTCGCGGCGACTCATTCCTCTACTACCCGCTCGTCATTGTCTTTCAACTTGTTCTCGGTATTCTCGCCTCGCTTGTCGTCTTTTGGTTCTCGCGCCGTCGCGAATATGCGGCGGATGCGGGCTCGGCGAAACTGCTTGGAACGCCTCAGCCGATGATTGCGGCCTTGAACCGCCTCGGCAATCTTAAGCCCGGTGTCCTTCCAGATTCACTTTGCGCGATGGGCATTGTTGAGGGCAAGAAGACGTCAATCTGGTCAACGCATCCCTCGCTCTCGGATCGCATTGCCGCGCTTCAGAATTATTCGCCGTTTTAATCGTATCTTTCGTTTTATAAGAACTCAGGAGATAAAAGGAAAAAATGAAACAGTCACTTCTTTCATGCGCATTCGCGCTCACGCTTCTCGCTCCCGCCGCTTTTGGCGCGGCCGTTCCGTCCGAGCAGGCGCAACACTTCCTCGACCTTGAGGTCGTCGCCATCGTTCACTTCGGCCTTAACACCTTCGCCGATAAGGAGTGGGGCTATGGGGATACACCCGCATCCATCTTTAATCCGACGAAACTTGATGCGAAGCAGTGGGTTGAGGCCGCCAAGGCGGGCGGCGTTCGTCGCATCATCCTCGTGTGCAAGCACCACGACGGCTTCTGCCTCTGGCCGAGCAAATTGAATTCTGACTACACGGTCGCAAATACGCCATGGCGCGGCGGCAAGGGCGACCTCGTCAAGGAGGTGCGTGAGGCGACGCACGCGGCGGGCCTTGAGTTCGCGGCCTATCTCTCGCCGTGGGATCGTCACCATGCGGAGTATGCGCGTGATGGTTATGTGAAGTACTTCCATGCGCAGTGGGCCGACTTGATGGACAACTATGGCCCCATCACCGAGATTTGGCTTGATGGCGCGAATGGCGGTGATGGTTGGTACGGCGGCGCGAAGGAGCACCGCACGTTGCCCGGCGGCGCGGAGGCCTACTATCAGTCGCGCAAGCTTCTGGATACGCTCTTCCGGAAGAGCCGTCTCGCTGTTGCTTTCACGGGGACAGCCACCGATCGCACGGTGACGTGGCCGGGCAATGAACGTGGCATCGTTGCCGAAGATTATAACTTCTATCAGTCGCATGGGGGTGAGAGCTTCTTCTGCCCGCCTGAGGCCGATACGCCGCTCCGCAATCGTTGGTTCTGGCATAAGAACGACCGCGCGAAATCGCTTCGGGAACTCACCGACCGCTACTTTGAGTCGGTTGGCCGCGGTGGCGTTCTCGACCTTGGTCTTGCGCCGAATACGGATGGCCTTCTGGACGATGGCGATGTTCAGCGTCTGCGCGAATTTGGTGCTTACGTGCGCGCGTTCAACGCGAAGGATGTTGCCGAGGGCGCGAAGTTTTCTGTTGAGGATAACGGTATGACGCTCGTTCTCACGATGCCGAAGGCGCGCACATTCAGCGCGGTTGACTTCCGCGAGAACTTGAAGAAGGGCGGCATGCGTATCGGCGCGTGGCGCGTTGAGGCCGACGGCAAGGTGATTGCGAAGGGGCCGAAGGTTGGCAACCGCCGCATTGCGCGTTTTGATAGCGTGACGGCAAAGGTCGTGAAGCTCTACATTGAGAAGGCTGATGGAAAGCCCGCGATTTCATCTTTCGCGCTCCGCGTTGTTCCAAAGGTCTCGGACTTTGAGGGTGCGACCATTGAGCCCGCCGATGAGACGCCGCGTTATCCGCGCAAGAAGATTTCGTTCTCGCGCGAGAAGAAGTCGATCCTTGTTGCGGAGTTTAAGAAGGGCGCGATGCTTGAGGGCTTTGATTATGAGCCGCAGAAGAATGGTTTTTCGGGGATGACGTCGGGTTATGTGGCCTCCGTCAGCACGGATGGCAAGACCTGGCGCGTTGTCTCGGAAGGCGAGTTTGGCAACTTGCGGTCGAACCCTGTTGAGCAGACGATTCGTTTCCCGCCGGTGAAGGCGCGTTTCCTCAAGATCGAGGGGACGAAGGCGATTGAGGGATCAAGCGATCTGAAGCCGTCGCAGATTCACCCAGTCGCGCGTTAAGGGATTGCGGACGATGAAAAAGCGCGCGGTCGAAATCTTGCTTGTGAAGGCGTCTCTCACGGGGATTCCCGAACGCCGTCTTCTGAAGAGTCGCAACCTCGGCGCGGTCGATCTCATTTGGCCTCGAACGGGTGTTGCGCGCAAGTCGGCCGCGCGCGAAATGGTTTTTAAGAAGGGCGCGGTCGACTTCACGTCGGAGGCGTGGACAAAGCGCGTTCTTTTTCGCGAAGAGATTGAAGGCAAGTGCGGCCTTGCCGTGACAATCACGGAACCTGTGAGCATTCAGAAGGCGCGCCGCTTCTTACGGCTCACGGCGAAGTACGCATTTAAAATGGGTGCGGACTTTATGGAGAAGGCGATGGTCGGCTATGCGGACGTTGCCTCCGCACCGCTCGACGCGATGGCGCAGATGGTGGGCGAGAAAGATACGCCCGAGGCGATCGCGCAAGGCGTTTTTGACCTTGAAGATTTGCCTGCAGACGGTGAGGCGCGCGAGATTGTCGTGCCGCTCTTCCGCCCCTCAACGAGCCGCGCGACAGGCTCAATGACGCTCCTCGTCCGCGTGGGTTAATCTTTTTTGAAATCTCCCCTTGCAAAGGAGGGGCGATTTGTGATATACTATTCTTACTTTTCGGAACGTGGGGTTGTGGCGCAATTGGTTAGCGCACTGGACTGTCGATCCGGGGGTTGCGGGTTCGAGCCCCGTCGACCCCGCCAATCTTGAAAAGTCGAGCTTGCCTCGTGGTGTAATGGTAGCACCGCAGATTCTGATTCTGCTTGTTGGGGTTCGAGTCCCTGCGAGGCAACCATTTGGAAACTTTGGAGCGATCCAAAGTTTTTTGTTTTATGTGGTTGCTAGCCTGCGTAGGCGAGATTGTTCAGTTATTTCCAGTTTGGAAACACCTTGAAACCAAGAAACAGCATCGCCGCGATTAGATCAACCGCGGCGCGTCTTTTCCCGAAATTTGGTGGAGAAGAAGAGATTCGAACTCTCGACCCCCACGTTGCGAACGTGATGCTC
>CAVHJW010000082.1:0-6702 GCA_963636335.1 bacterium | reverse complement strand
TCACGATGCTTCTTTGGAACACGCTTGAAAGCGCGATGCGTTTCGCGGCGAAGCACGCGTCAGAATAGGATGAACATGATGACGCGCGTGTATCTTGATCCAACGCAAAAGTTGGTGGACGCGGTGGCCGATTGGATGCTCGCGCGCGCTCGGCACACACCCAGCGGTGCCACGACGCTCGCACAGATGCTCGTGGTCGTGCCCACCGCGCAAGCGGGGCGCCGTCTGCGCCTCGCGCTCGCGTCGCGTGTGCCGAGTGGTCTTGTGCCGCCCACCGTCGTGATGCCAGCAACCTTCCTGGTGCCGAAGGCTTCTGATGTGCGACCCGAGGCCGATGCGGTTACGGAACTTGCGGTTCTCGCGTCACTCTTGCAAACCGCTGATCTCAATGACTACCCAACCCTCTATCCGCACGGTGCCACACGCCACGGCACATTTGGCGAAGCGGTGGATGCGGCGCAAGCCTTGTTGCGCGTGTGGAATATTCTGGGCGAAAATGCCCTCCTCATGCGCGATGTGGCGGACCAGGTGGGTGATCTGCTCGGCGGTGAGAATCTGGATCGTGAAATCAATCGCTGGCACGATCTCGCGCGACTTGAAGAGGCGTATCTCAAGGCCCTTGCCGCGCGTGGACTTCGCTTTCGTGGCGAAAGTGCGTCTCTTGCGATCGCCCATCCCCCGACATGGCCAGACGTGGAAGAGATTGTGCTTCCATCGCTTCTTTCGCCGATTCCTGCGTTCTACAAGGTGCTTGCGGTCTGCAACACCCCCATCATCACACTCGTTCATGCGGCGGAGGAGAAGGGCGACGACTTTGATGACTGGGGGCGCGTGAAGGTTGAGGCAAAATGCCTCGCGGATCTCGGCGTTGCGACGGCGCACGTGTCGGTCTTCGCGACGCCTGATGCTGAGGCCACGCGTGTGGCGGACTGGTTTGCTCATGTCGCGCCGACGGAGGCGCTCCCAGCGCTCACGCTCGCCGATCGCGAACTCTTCCCCGAGATGCGTGGCGCGTTTCAGGCGTGCGCGATGTCTCTGCACAATCCTGCGCGTGAGAATGTTGCCACAAGTTCGCTCGGTCATTTGCTCGGACAACTCGTCGCGCTCGCTTCCGCGCCGCGCTACGATGTGTTGAGTGCCTTTCTGCGTCAGGGCGACGTCCAGCGTTGGCTTGCCGCCGCGCTCGGTCTGGAACGTCTTGCGCTCGTGAAGGCACTCGCTGCGCTTGATGATCTTAAAGCGCAGCATTTGCCCGAGACGCTTGCGGACGTGCAGCATTTCGCGCAAGGCGACCTCGCGCGCGTTGTTGCCTTCGTGCAGGAACGGCTTTCGCGTGCCGATGATCTCACAAATGTGCGCGCCATTCTTGTTGAAATCTTTGGTACGCGTGCGCTTGATGAACGTCATGCCGAAGACCGCGAGTTCGCCTCTGCCGCCGAGGCTGTGCGTGAGATGTTTGACGAATTTGAGGCTCTCACGTTTGACCTCTCGCCCGCTGACATACGCACCCTTTTTGCGAAGCGTCTTGCGGGGGCTACCTACACACTTGAGCCTGACGCGGGCGATGTGTTGCAGACGGACGGCTGGCTTGAGGTGCCGTGGCTCGCGGAAGATGAACTTGTCATTGCGGGCTTTCAGGAAGGCTGTGTGCCCGAAAGCGTGGTGGGGCATCCGTTCCTGCCCGACACCCTGCGCGAAAAGCTCGGTCTCGTCACGAACGACCAGCGCATGGCGCGCGACGCCTTCATTTTGCGCGAGGTCCTCGCGTGTCGGTCGGCGGATTGTGTGCGTCTCTCGTTCCACGCGCTCGCGGCGGACGGCACGGCGCTTAAACCCTCTCGCTTGCTCTTCCGCATGCGAGACGATTTGGTTCTCGCCACGCGCGTCAAACTCTTCTACGCCGATGCGCCGGGCACGGGTTTCACGCCGTCACGCACATTGCCAGCTTGCTGGAAGCTTGACCTGTCCATCCCACCCGTTGTGGCACCGCTTGCAACAATCTCGCCCACGCGGCTCGACACCTATCTGAAATGCCCCTTCACGTATTTGCTGAAGGAGCAGTTCGGCGAATCCGTGGATGATGCGATGAATGAGCTTGACGCGCGACACTTTGGCACGCTCTGCCACGATGCGCTTGAGAAATGGGGCCTCGGTCCGCAGGCTGATTCCGCAGAGGCGGACGAGATCGCGTCCGCGCTAGACGCGGCGGTGGATGAGATTCTCGTCACGTGGTTTGGATCTGAGATGCCTGTCATCGTTGCGCTGCAGGCGCAGTCCGCACGTCAGAGACTGCGCGCGTTCGCGAAGATTCAGGCCGCGCGGCGGCGCGAGGGATGGAAGATTGTCGCGTGTGAACGCAACTTGCATGTTGTCTACGACGAAACGCGGGTCAATGGCCGCTGCGACCGTATTGACGTGAACGAGCGCACGGGCGAATGGCAGGTCATTGATTATAAAACGTGGAAAGACGCCAGCCGCGCGAGTCCGTTTGATGCCTCAAAGGTCGCGGTGGATTTTGCGCATCTGCGCGGTCTGCCGTGCACGACGACCTTCGACAAGAAGGGAAATTCCAAGGAGGCCGCTTGGCGGAGCGTGCAATTGCCGCTCTACTGCGACATGCTTGAAGTGGAGGCGAAGAAGCCGGAATCGGCCTTCGCAGCGGCGGCAACGGCGAAACGCTCGGCGTGCTATTGTGTGCTCGGCGAGACGGCGGAAGCAACAATCTTCACGAAGCCTTTCGATGCGGCGGGTTATCAGGCGGACGCCAAGAGTCTCGTGTGTCGGTTGCTCGCCGATATTCGGCGGGGCCTCTTCTGGCCACCCTCGCCCAAGAAGGAGTGGAAATACGAATATGCGGGACTCTTTTTTGATACGCCCGAAGCGAGCGTGGTCGATGCGTGGCTTGAGGATCAAGCATCACGCCGTGCGAACGTAGGGGAGGTGGGCGATGGCAACGGGAGATAAGATTCTTCAGGAAAAGAATGTGCTCATTGAGGCGAGCGCAGGTACGGGCAAGACGTACAATCTCGTGGAGCGGCTCGTTTATTTATTAAAGTCTGGCGTGGCACCGCGTGAAATCGTGGCCCTCACATTCTCGCGTGCGGCGGCGGGCGAAATCTTCGCGCGCTTCGTGCGGCGGCTGGCGGAGGACGTCAAGAAGAACGCCGACCCCAAGGCGGCGGCGCGTCTACGGTGCGTGTTGGAGACGCAGCACCTCACACAGATGGGCACGCTCGACAGTTTTCTCATGCGCTTCGTGCAGAGTTTCCCACTTGAACTCGGGCTTTCGGGCGATATCTCCGTGCTTGGCGAGTATGCACACAAGGGCGCGCAGAAAAACGCAGCACGCGCACTCTTTCGGCGCAGCGATGGCGAAACAAAACGCGCGTTCACGGAAGCCTTCGCTCAGGCGATGAACCATAGGGCGCTCTCGTCCTTCGAGAAGACGTTTACGGCCTACATGAAGGACTGGCATGAAACTTATCTCGCTTACCCCGAGGGCGAGGCTTGGGGAAATGCCGCGCGCATCTGGGCGGAACCGCCGCCGGAACTCGCCGCCACACTTGAGGAGATCCATGCGAGCGTGGACGCGCTGGAGGGTAACACGGGGGCTGGTGTGCAGACCTTCGTCAACAGTGTGCGCGGCTTCTCGGGAAAATTACCTGACCGCTTCCCCGTGAAGCTACGCGATGATCCGACGGCCAAGCGCGCGTGGCGGCTTATGATCGGGTTCCTCATGGCGCACACACTTGAACGCACGCGTGGGTTCTACAATCTACTGCACCTACTTGAGGCGGAATACGATCGTCGCGTCCGCACGCGCGGCCAGCTCACGTTCGGCGACATCCCACGCCTCGTGGCGCGCTTGCCGATAGAGACGCGCCTCGCGCTCGAGTTCCGCCTGGACGCGCACATCCGCCAGTGGGCCCTTGATGAGTTCCAAGATACGAGTCGCGAACAGTGGAATGCGCTCCGCAATCTCGTGGACGAAGCGTCGCAGAATGACGAAAAGGGCGTGTTTGTGGTGGGTGATTGTAAGCAAGCCATCTACGGTTGGCGCAATGGCGATGTGAAAATCTTTCAGCATATGCGCGATAACGGTGTCTACGTGCAAAAGCCCCTCAATACCTCTTTCCGCTATGGACCAGAAATTGCGGATGCGGTGACAAACGTGTTTCAAGGGCGTTCTCTTCAAGCGTTTGGAAAATGGAATTGCCCCAAACATGAGGTGGATCAATCGGTTTCACACGGCTTTGTGCATGTGGTTGAGGCAGGAGATTCGCACACGGATCCCATCATGCCCTTTATTCAGATGCTTGGGAATGAACTCCTGGCCGTGCGACCGTGGGAGCGTGGCATCACATGTGCGGTGCTCGTGCGTTCCAATACATTCGGTGAGAAGGTGGGCGAAGCCCTGCGGGACATGGGCGTACCCGCCACATGGGAAGGGGAGAGTGATGTTCTTGATACGCCCGTCTTGCGCGCGTTTACGGCCTATGTGAAACTCGCGGAGCATCCGGCCGACACACTGAGTTACGGTCACCTCTTTTCAACACCACTCGGCCGCGCCCTTTATCCGCAGGAGGTGGCGGCGGGAACGCCGCCTTCGCCAGAGACCGTTTCGCGCGATGCGCTTGACGCGCTGACGACGCGCGGACTTGGGCGCACATTCCAAGAACTGCGTTCTAAACTGCCCGTTGAATCGTTTGATGCGTTCACGGAATGCCGTTTTGCAGATATGTTGCGTGCGGCGTCGGCCTTTGAAAGCACACTTGAACCGGGTACGCGCCTCACCACCTTCATTGATTATTTGCAAGACGAACATCGGCGCGATTGGGCGGATGCGACGAGCGTGAAGGTGATGACAATCCACCGCTCAAAGGGACTGGGTTTTGACTATGTGCTGCTACCGCTCTATGAGTATCGTGGTATGGACGCGGCACGTGAGGGCACGGTGCTTGTCGGACCGAATCCAGAGGCCGAGAAGCCAGACTGGGTGTTGTCGAATCCTAGCGAAGAAGTGCTGCAGGCGTTCCCCGAACTTAATCAAGCATCTTGCGCCGCGCAAGATGCGCAGTGCTACGAGGCCCTTTGTGTTTATTACGTGGCCATGACGCGGGCGAAGCGTGCGCTCACGCTCATTTTATCGTCACCGACGAAGGGCGAGAGCAAGACAACAAAATTTAGCGCATTCGTGCGTGATGTGAATCTGAAGGATTGTGGCGATCCGAAATGGTATCAGGCTTTCCCGTTGAAGACGGACACGGATGCGTCGCAGGATGATGAGAAGAAGGACATCTTCGCTGAGCCCGCGCCTACGCGCTTGGCGCGGCGGCATCTTACGCGGCGTCGGCCGTCCAAGGATTTCCACACCGGGATGCGTGCGGGTGATCTCTTTGTCTCGCATGCGGGGCGCGTGGCGGCGATGGGGCGCGGCACGGAGGTTCACGCTCAGTATGCGCAGATTGCGTGGTTGGAGCCTGAAGACGCGCACACGCCTCTTGAGCACGCCCTTGTGCGACCTGAGAATGCAATCGACCTCTGGCGTGAGCGCGCCTACGAACTTTGTCATGATGGCGTGTGGGAATCGGGTCAGTTTGACCGCGTGGTCTTTACGCGGGATGATGCGGGGGCGGTCACGGCGACGATTTACGATTTTAAGACGAACGCCCGCGGGGCGAGCGAGAGCGATGCGGCGTTTGCGGCGCGGATGCGCACGCTTTACACGCCGCAAATGACGGCCTATCGGCGCGCGTTGAATCGGCTCACCGGGATTCCTGAAGAGCGGATTTTGACCGTTCTTCTTTTGGACGCGACGGGACAGGCGCTCACCCTCTAAATGATGCGGCGCATTTTTCAAGGAAAGGGCGAGAGATGAAGATTCATTCCTTTGAGACATTTGGGGCGGTCGACGGGCCGGGCGTCCGCTTCATTGTTTTCGTGAGTGGGTGCACCTTTCGTTGCGCCTATTGTCATAATCCTGACACGTGGGCACGGCCAGCCGCGGTTGAAATGTCCGCTGATGATGTGCTCGCGCGTGCGCTCCGCTACAAGAGTTATTGGCGCGAGGAGGGCGGCATCACCGTTTCGGGCGGCGAGCCGATGTTGCAGGCGGAGGAGGTCGCGGAACTCTTTGAGAAGGCGCATCAAAAAGGTGTGACGACGTGTTTGGATACATCGGGCGGACCTTTCGTGCGTACGGGCGAGGCGTTTCGCACCTTTGAGCGTCTCTTTGAGGCAACGGATACGGTGCTTCTTGATCTAAAACTGATGGATGATGCGGCGCATCAAAAACTGACGGGTGCGAGCAACGCTGCGGTTCTGGATTGTGCGCGTTATCTTGCGGAGAAAAAGAAGACCGTTTGGGTGCGTCGCGTTCTCGTTCCGGGTGTGACCGATCAGGAGGATGACCTCAAGGCAACGGGTGCCTTCATTCGCTCGCTCGGCAACGTTGCACGTGTGGATGTTCTGCCCTATCATACGATGGGTGTCGCAAAGTGGAAGGCTCTCAATCTCGCGTATCGTCTTGACGGCGTGGAGTCCCCCACCGACGAGGCGATTGCGCGCGCCCGCGCCCTCCTCGGCGCACCGTCCAACGCCTTGGGTGATTAGGTCGCGCGACGTGTGCGACGTGTGCGCTTGAGGAAATCGCCAAGAGCGCGGTTGACAAGAGTCGGCCAATATGAGATAATATCAATCACT
>CAVHJW010000081.1:0-6733 GCA_963636335.1 bacterium | reverse complement strand
ACCGTCTTCGCGTGCCTTCGCCTTCTCCTCGGCTTCGAACGCACGGAAGCGCGCGGCGTAGGCCGCCGTCGCCTTCTCAAGCGCGGCCTCAGCATCAATACCCTGCTCGGCGATTGACTTCACGACGCGCAAAAGAAACGCACCCACATCACCTTCAAGGGCAACAGGTGCCATCTCCTCGGCGTAGCCCATGCGCTTCGCCTTCTCCATCGTGCGGCGCGCCTTTAAGAGCGCGGGCAGCGTCTTCGGAACGCCGTCAAGCGCAGAGTGCCGCGCTTCCTTCTTGTGCTCCTGTTGCTTCAGGTGCTCCCAGTTTCTCAAGACGGTCGTGGGGTCGTCAGCCTTCACATCGCCGAAGACGTGCGGGTGGCGATAGACGAGCTTATCCGAAAGCGCATTTGCAACGTCGTCGAACGTGAAACGACCCTCCTGTTCGGCCATGACACACTGGAACATGACCTGCAGGAGAACATCGCCCAGCTCCTCAATATGATTCGCCTTGTCCTCAGGCTTGTCCATCGCCGCAAGCAACTCGTACGTCTCTTCAAGGACGCACGGTTTGAGCGTCTCAAGCGTCTGAACCCGATCCCAAGGACAACCCGTCTTCGGATCACGAAGACGGGTCATGATTTGATGCAGACGTTCAATACCTGTCATCATTAGCGGACAGTGCGTTTCTTGCGCGGGTTAGGCTGGCCAATCTCGACCATAATCTTGCGGAACGAACCCTTGCGCACATTGAACGGCTTGCCGCCCTTGATGCGCGGGAACTCGCACGCGCGGATTTCCGCCGCCGCGTTCTCGTCTGGGCCAACAACGCCCGACTCGCCCTTCATGGCGCACTCAACCGCCTTGCGCGCGCACTTCTCAATGAGCTTGAGGTCCTTCTTGTTCGGCGCGGCCGCGCGCGCGAAGTAGCCCGACTTGAAGACCTGCACCTTCTCGGCCCCAAGGAGCTCGCCAAAGCGCTTGCCGACGTACTGGCCGACGTTGACCTTGTCAAGACGCGGATGACCAAAGGCATCAACAGGAACCTCCTCACCGCGGCGCTTCATCTCCGCGATGATGTCCTTGACGCCCGCGCCCTCCGAGACGAAAATATTGACGGAGTCATACTTGTCCATGACATCCCTCAAACGCTTGCCCTCTTCCACGAAGTCAATCTTTGACTCGGGGACGTAAATCGCGTGGACATCCTGACGCTCCATCGTCAAGTTGAAAGCGTCCAGGAAGAGCCCGCGCGCCTTCATCGACTTGAGCATCTTGCGGTAATACTGCGCCGTCTTGTAGGTGAGCCAGCCGCAGTTGCGCCCCATGACCTCATGGATCGTGAGCGCGCGCGGATTCGCCGAATTCTCCTTGACGACATTCAGGAAGAACTTCGCGCCCTCCTCGGCCGCCGTCCACGCGCCGAGCGACTGCTTGATCGGATAGACGTCGTTGTCGATCGTCTTCGGCAGGCCGACGACGATGAGCGGATAGTTGTTCGTCGCGAGGTAGGCCGCGAGGTCGGCCGCCGTCGTGTTCGTGTCGTCGCCACCAATCGTGTGGAGAACATCCACGCCGTCCTTCACGAGCTGGTCGGCCGCGACCTTGAGCGGATCTTCGCCTTCCTTCACGAGGCCGCGCTTCACGCAGTCCTTCACGTTCGTCAGCTTCACGCGGCTGTTGCCAATCGGCGAGCCGCCGTGCTTCGTGAGGACGAGCGCGTTCTTGCGCACCTCATCCGTGACGGGAATTGAGTCGCCCTTCAGAAGACCCATGTAACCATTCACATAGCCAATCATCTCGACGTTCGGCGCCTTCTTGGTATATTCGTCGATGAGGAACCCGATCGAGCTCGAAAGGCAGGGCGCAAGGCCGCCAGCCGTCAGGAACGCAACTTTCTTCACTTCTTTCATTTTTCTTTTTTCTCTTGTTGAGTTGTTTTGAGTATTTCCAAATTTAATCGTCTCAGAGGTCTGACCCCCGAAGCCCTAAAACCCGAAGCCCCTAAAGCGACTTCATCACATTCACCATCTCGACGGCGGACTGCATCGCCGAGAAGCCCTTGTTGCCCTGCTTCGTGCCGCAACGCTCAACGGCCTGCTCGAGATTCTCTGCCGAAACAATACCGTCAAGGACGGGGACAAGCGTCGCAACCGAGATTTCCTCAAACGCCTTGGCGGTCGCCTGATTGATGAGGTCGGCATGCGCCGTCGCGCCCTGCACAACCGCGCCGAGCGCAACGATTGCGTCAACCTTCTTTGACGCGGCGAGACGCTTGGCCACGAGCGGAATCTCGTAGGCACCTGGAACGCGCACGAGCGTCAAGGCCTTCTCATCGCCGCCGAGGCGCACAAAGGCGTCCGTCGCGCCCTTGACGAGTTGCTCGGTGAGGAAACTATTAAAACGGCTCACGATAAGGGCGATTTTCTGCCCCTTCGCATCCAAACTGCCGACGATTTCTTTCATGACGTCTTCTCCCTAAAATTACGAATATGTGTGATATTATAGCAATTTCGCCGAGAAAAGTCCACGGCAAAAGAATAAAGAAAAGCGCCTCATTTCATCGGTGTCGCACCAGAGAGGCGATCAGAGGCGAATGTGCGCGCCTTCTTGTAGAGGCGATCAAGTTCGGCAAGGCACTTCTTCTCGCCGCGCCAAAACGGGACGGGGCCGAGACGTTTGAGAACAGGGGAGTCAATCTTCATGAACAAGTTCCTCCAACGTGAAACCGCGCAGCTCGAGGAGCGTCAGTGGCCGGCGGGCAATCTCCTCACCGAGGAGAAGCAAGACCGCGCTTGAATGTTTGCACGGATTCGCATAGTCGGGACAACGACACGAGGTTGTAACATCATATCGCCTCTTTCCGTCTGCACCATCGGCAAGCCGCCCACCAGGAAAGAGAAAGGCTCCGTGCCGACGAAAGATCTCATTGATCTCCGTGGGCAGGTCGCCCGCAAGAAGGCGCGCAAGAAGAATCGGCTCGGCTTCAAGGTCGCGCAGAATCCCCGCACGCGCCTCCCCCTCGGGCTCCGTGAACGCGATTTCAACGCTGTAAGGCTCATCGCGCGACCCCTGCACAAGCGCATGCACACGTGAGAGCGCGATTTCCATTTTCACAACCTGTCCACCCATGGCGTAGTTGCGTGCGCGCCCGAGCCGCGCCTTCAACCCCATATCTTCAAGAATCGTCCGCCACGCGCGCGCCCACCAGCTACGCGATGCGCCCGTGCGCGTCTCCTGCATGCGAATGCCAGGGGCGAAGCGCGGTATGCGCACGGGAAAGTGCTTGCGGCTCATATCAGTTTCACCGCCTTCCAGAACGCTTCGCCGTCGGCAACAAGATCTTTAAGCGATGTCTTTTTGAGAAGCATGCGGTCAATTGACTCCTCTAATGTTCCCTCCGTGACCATGAGATGAACGAAGACATCCTGACGCTGGCCGATGCGGTAGGCGCGGTCGGTCGCCTGATTCTCGACAGCGGGGTTCCACCAACGATCGTAGTGAATAACGTGCGTTGCCTTTGTAAGATTGAGACCATAGCCGCCCGCCTTCAACGAAAGGACGAATGCCGTCCCGGCGACACCCGCGCGACGGTTAAAGCGCGCGATTTCCTCCTCGCGCCGTTTCGGCGAAAGTGCGCCGTGGAGAAACGGAAACGCAACCTTGAAGTGCGCCTTAAGCGCCGTCTGGAGTGCCGCGCCGACCTTTGCGTACTGCGTGAAGACGAGCGCACTTTCGCCCGCCTCAAAGATGGACGTAAGCAGATCAACAAGCCGAAGGAACTTGCCCGACGACGCGAGCGAGAGCGGCTCAACGCCCGGCGAGACGCCGTCGCAAACGAGTTTCAGCCGCGTCAGAAGCGCAAACATATCACCCGGCGCGTGGTCGCTCTCGCGATAAACAGAAAGCGCGGCCTCGTAGGCGCGGCGCGCCTCCTCGCCGAGGGCACACCACTCGCGCACCTCGCGCTTCTCACCCAACTCGGCAGCGATGGCACGATCCGTCTTGAGCCGGCGCAGGACGAACGGTTCTAGGGCGCGGCGGAGACGGCGAACGCGCGGCGAGGCCGCCTCAAAGGCGTCAAGCCGCGCGAAGCGCTCACGGAACGAACGCGCGTCACCGAGGAAGTTCGGGTTTAAAAAGTCTTCGAGCGCCCAAAGATCCATCACCGAATTCTCAACAGGCGTGCCCGTGAGGGCGACGCGCTTTCGCGGCGCGAGCGACTTGACGGCGCGGGCGATTTGCGTCTCAGGATTTTTGATGGTCTGCGCCTCGTCGAGAACGAGCGCCTCCCACGCGACGGAGGCGAAAGAGGCGTGATCACGAACGACAAGCGAATAACTTGTAAGGACGACGTCCGCCGCCTCCGCCGCCTCGCGAAAATCGAACGACTGAAGACGCGACTCACCCTGATGACGGTAGACGCGAAGAGATGGCGCGAACGTCTCAATTTCATGCGCCCAATTTGAGAGCAACGTGAGCGGCGCGACAACAAGGACGGGGCGCGTTGCCTTCTCGCGCGTTAAAAGAATCCACGCAATCGTCTCAACCGTCTTGCCAAGACCCATATCATCGGCCAAGAGCGCGCCAAGACCGTGTTCCGTCATGAACGCAAGCCAGACAAAGCCCACAAGTTGGTAGTCGCGCAACGTTCCCACAAACGTCTTAGGGACGCGCGATTTTTTGAGCGCGCCGCGGCGGCGAAGACTCTCAACAAGCCCACGCGCCCAACCGTGCGCCTTCAAGCCCTCGACCTCAAGCGCGCCAACATGGCCAATGCCCATCATGAACGAAAGCGCGCTCGCCTTCTTCTCAACACCGCGTTCGAGCGCGCGAAGGGCCGCCTTGAGAATGGCGCGATCAACCTCAATCCAACGGTCGCGAAAAAAGACGAGCGACGAACCCTGATCCAGCAAGAAGCGCACTTCCTCGGCTGTCACCGCTTCGCCCGCGACGTGCACGACGAGTTTAATCTTCTCGGCCTTCGCCTCGGTCACCTCCGCTTCAGCCGTGACGAGCGCGCGCAAGGGCAAGTTCTTCACGCCATAGCCCGCCTCGCGCAGGGCGGCCGCACCGCGCAAAACAAAATCATCGGCCTCGGCGCGCGAAAGCGTCAGCGAGAGGCGATCACCCGCGCGACGCAGACCAACGAGCGGCTCCCACACGAATGTCGCCTGACCGAGCGCGCGAAACGCCGCGCGTGTGCGCGGAATCGGCGCGAAGACGCGCGCCACGCCGTCCGCCTTTGCCTCAGTCTGCCAGTCAAAGACAATGGCACGGCGTGCGGCAACATCCTGGGCGGCCGAGCCATTCCACTCGTTTAACTCGGCGGCAAAGGCGCGGCACTCCTCTATGTTCCAACGAACAAGCCCTGAGCGCGACTGGAGGGCCTCCATCCACGCATCGTGCAACGTCTCATGCCGCCGCGCCTCGGCCTCCTCGGTGAGGCACGTCATCGTGGCCTCACGCAAATAAACATCGACCCAACCATCAAGGGGCGCGCCGTCGCCCGATGGGTCAACCGCGCGCCAACGTGCGTGCCAGCCGTCCTCCTCCTCAACGAGCGTGGGGTAAAAGAGCCCCTTCTCGATGAGGACGAGCGCCTTATGCTGTTTCTCCGTGAGCTTCATCCGCGCGAACGACCTCGCCCAGCGTCTTCGTCCCTGAAAGGAGCGAGACGACTTGGGCCTGAACCTCGGAAAGATTCTCGAGGCGAAGGCGCGGATCAAGGATGACGAACGTGTCGCCCTGCTTGCGGTCTTCGTAGACGCGACGAATCGTGCCGTCTTCAAGTTCCTTCGAATCACGCTCAACGAGGATCTTTGAGCGCTCAAGCATCACCGCGAGAACGTAGACGACGTTCTTCATCGCAGGGTCGTCAAGCGTGACGAGTTCGCGCAAGAGTTCGCCCGCGTCTTCCTTTTTGAGCGGCTCAACCTTCGCTTCCTTCGTCGGCGCGAGATAGACGCCATCCCAAAGCGAGAACGGCTCCCAGTCGCGTGTGAGCGCCTTCCAACACTCGGGGTGGCAGTCAAGTCGCTCGTAGCCATCGGGAACATCTTTCAAGACGCTCACCATCGGCGTCTTGTCGACGAGCGGCTTTCCGCAGACCGAGCAGACGTGGCCGCGGCTCTTGATGTTCCACTCTTGGCTCATTTCCGCGTGAAGTCGGCGCGCGAGACCTTCATGAGCTTCGAGAAGTCATCCCAGCTCTCGCCCTCAACCTTGCCCGTCCAGAACTTTTGACCGAGCGTCTGAATGGCGGGGAAGATGCGATCCCAGCTGCCCGCCTCATCGCAGCTCTTTTCGCAGAGGTCGTGCCAGATGGCGAACTTGCCGCCCATCAATTGCGGGTGATCGGCCGGAATCTTGAAGCCCTGACCAAACTCATTCGGCTCCCAGTTGTTGTAGAGGTGCTGAAGGTTCAGATAGTTGTAGTAATAGCCAGCCTGCGGAACGAGGTAGACAAGCCCGTCAGGAACCGAGATCAGCGAGTAACCCGCATCCAACGCTTCCTGCGGCTGGTAGTAGGGGTTGTGCCAAATATCAACGATAATGTCCTTGCTCGCCTTGACGGGCGTTGATCCCTTCGCATGTGTCAGCGAACCCCACATGCACACCTTGCCGCCCATCTTCTCAACGGCCTTGATCATACGATCGGTATAGGCTCGAAAGGCTTCAGACGCATCACGCGAATACTCGTCCGTACCGATGTGGCAGTAGTGGTTTGCAAAAACGGGGTCAG
>CAVHJW010000080.1:0-6740 GCA_963636335.1 bacterium | reverse complement strand
CGCGATGCCCGCGTCTCTGGTTCGTGGTTAAAAATAGGCGGCTGTCAAATTTGTCTGCAGCCTCACGCCTCGTGCGTGCGATCTTGGTAGTAAAGCGACTGAATGTCGAGCGGGAAGACAACCTCTGGGCGCATCTTCGCGGCAAGGGTCTGCGCCCACTTCGCCTCGCACGATGTGAAAGCAATAGGAAGACCCATCTTTGCGGCAACCTCCTCCGCATACGCCCGCGAGGCGAGAAGGCTCTCCAGTGTCGTCTCAAGAGCGAGATTCGTATTATTGACGAGGGCGGTAAACGGCAAACGACACGCCGCCTCAATTTCGCGCAGAACCTCAATCGTGTCATCGGCCGTCTGCGTCAGGGGACGTGCGGCGTTGATGACACCGAACATCGCGTAGTCGCCGCTCGCACGAATATCGTCAACATAACGCCCAAGTGCTAGCGCGCCGCGATCGTCACCGCCAATATCCATCACGACGTAAGCCCCCCGCTCGCCGTCCGTCGCGACAAGGCTATAAATCTCCTTCGGCAACGCGGGGAAGTCAACGTTCGAATTGGCGTAGTCAGAGACGACGAGGTCGATACCCGCCTTCTTTAAGTCGTCCGCCGAGTCTTTCGTACGAAAGTAGGGATTCACAATATCAAGATCCGCAAGCGTGACGGCATGACCCTGACGCCGGATGTAACGCGCGTAATTGAGCGCCAGATTCGTCTTGCCACTCCCGTAGTGGCCGGCGAAAAGCGTGATGCGATGAAGGGGCGGAAGAACAAAGTCCATTTCTTAAAATCCTTGAGAACGCGCCCTTAGTGGTCAATCTTGCCCTCGCCATGCCAGGGGACAAACGCGGGCACCTGGTCAATGCCAGCGGCGATGCGTTGACGCACAGCCTCGTAGACGAGAATCGTCGCCGCCGCCGAGACATTGAGCGAGTCGGCGAGGCCGAGCATCGGAATGCGCACGCGCAGTTCCGCGCCGTCCATCCACTTCGCCGTCAGTCCATACTGCTCCGCGCCGAGCGCGATCGCGACGTTGCCCGTCAGATCCACCTCAAAGTGGAGTTTTTCCGCGTGCGGCGTGGCCGCGAGAATCTTGAAGCCGTGCGCTTTCAAGTAGGCGAGCGCCTCATCGCTCGTCGCCTCCACAATCGGCACCGAGAACATCGTGCCCGTCGAGGCGCGGACGACGTTCGGGTTGTGGACATCAGTTGTCCGATCACAAACGATCACCGCCGCGACCTTCGCCGCGTCTGCCGAGCGCAAAATCGTGCCGAGATTGCCGGGCTTTTCAATCGCCTCCGTCACGATGACGAGCGCGTGCTCGGGGAGTTTCAGGTCTTTGAGCTTAATCGAGACATGCGGGCCAATCATGAGAAGCCCGTCGGGACGCTCCTTATAGGCGATCTTCTCGAAGCACGTCTTTGAGCACGTGAAGACGTCCGCGCCGAGCTTCTCGCATTCGGCAACGAGCGCGGGCTCGTTTTCGTTCTTCAAGTAGAAGTCAGGGCAATGGAAGATTGCGCGCGGACGATACCCCTGATCGAGCGCGCGACGGCACTCGCGGTAGCCCTCGACAATCATTTCGCCGCTCTCCTCGCGCGCCGAGCACGCGCGCAAGCGAACGACGTATTTGAGCTTGGGATTACTTGGAGACGTGATTTCCATATTCAATCGTCGCCTTTTCGCGCAACTGCGCCACATAGGCATCCATCGCACGGCCACGCGCCTCGTGCCGCAAGAGGTCGCGAATCTGGTCATGGACATCAACGAGCGTCTGTTTGCCGCCGCCCTTGTGCCCAGCCTTGTAAATGATGTGGTAGCCGAACTGCGTTGAGATAACGCCCGAGACCTCGCCCTTCTTCATCTCAAAGGCGGCCTTGTCAAACTCAGGGACCATCATGCCGCGACCGAACCAACCGAGCGAACCACCCTGCTGACCTGAGGGGCAGTCGCTATGCTTCTTCGCCTCTTCGGCAAAGTCCGCGCCCGCGACGATGCGCTCGCGAATCGCCTTAATCTTGTCAAGCGCGGCATCGTCCGAGCCCTTGACGAGAATGTGCTGGCAGAGAACCTGCTCGGGCTCAACATACTCATCCTTGTGGGCTTCGTAAAAGGCGGCGACTTCATCCTCCGTCGGATCGGCCACAGACGCGCACGCCTGCTCAACGAGTTTGTTGACCTTGACGCCCTTCTCAAGTTCTTTGCGGAATTGCTCCTCGGAGATGTTCTGCGCGGCCAAGGCCTTCTTGTAATTTTCTTCGCCGCCGACTTGTTGAACGACCTTCGCGACTTCCGCATCAATGTCCGCGCCCGAGACGGGGACATCCAACCGCGCGGACTCATCCAAAAGAAGTTTCGCGCCAATCGCCTGATCGAGCGCCTTCTCCTCCAACTTCGGGAGATTCTTCTTGACCTCGTCAATCGTCATGCCGTGGCTCATATAAAAGCGCACGAGACGATCAAGTTCAAATTGAACTGCCTCACATGAAAGTTCCTGTCCATTGACAATCGCGTGTTGATGCATGATTTTTCTTTCCTCTCTCTCTTTCTTAAAAAAGGCGTTTTACTTCAGATTCCATCTCGTCGACCTGACACGTGCGCGTCTGCGCAACGGGCAATGATTGAAGATCACGAATGGATGGCGGCGGCGCGAGAAGGACCTCTTCGCCAAAGGCCGCGCGACACGTCTCGGGAAATTTGTAGGGCGTGGCCGTAGCCGCCACAACGCACGGAACGCCGTCCTTCGGATAGCCGAGTTTCTGCGCGACGGCGGAGGCAACGGCCGTGTGCGGGTCAAGAAGGTAGCCCGTCTTCTCGCGCATTCGGCGCATCTCCGATTCCGTCTCCGACGGTGTCGCCACGCCGCCTAAAAAGTCGGCGAAAAGTTTTGCCTTCGCCGCGTCGCGAAGTTCATACTTGCCAGTCGTGTCCAATTCGCGCATGAGGCGCGAAACTTCCGCGCAATCGCCATCATTCAAGATCCAAAGAAGCCGCTCCACATTCGAGCTCTTGCGAATATCCATCGACGGCGAATTGGTGACGGTGAACTTTGGACCTGGGTCATAGACACCCGTCGCAACAAAGCGCGCGAGAACGTCGTTCACATTGGAGGCCACCACCAAGCGGCGAATGGGCGCACCCATTTTCTTCGCGTAATAGGCCGCGAGGATGTTGCCGAAGTTCCCCGACGGCACGACGACATCGAACGGTCGGGGCGACGTTCCACCGCCGACCGCCAATCGCGCGCCCGCCATCACGTAGTAGGCGATTTGCGGAACAAGGCGCCCCGTATTGATCGAGTTCGCCGACGAAAGCGTAATGCCGTGCGCGGCCGCCTCCGCCTTGATTTTCGCGTCCGCGAAGATACGCTTGACGGCGGCCTGCGCATCATCAAAGTTACCATGAATGCCAACGGCGTGGACATTCTTGTCGGCGGGCGTCGTCATCTGAAGACGCTGAATTTCGGATGTGCCCGTCGCGGGATAAAAAACGAGAATCTCGGTTCCCTCCACGCCCGCAAAGCCTTGCATCGCCGCCGAGCCTGTGTCACCCGATGTCGCCGTGAGCACGAGCACGCGCCGACCGCCCGCCGCATGCTTCATCAAAACAGGCAACATCGAAAGCGCCACATCCTTAAACGCGCCCGTCCGACCGTGAAAGAGTTCAAGAAAATAAAGACCGTCCTTCTGAACGAGCGGGATCGGATCTTCATTGGGGAAGCGCGAAAGAAGCCGCTCAATGGCCGCCCCACGAACTGAGGCCGGCAGATCATCAAAAAGCGCGCCAAGAACGCCCTCTTCGGCGGCACGCAACGTCGTCATCGAAGCCACGCCTTCAAGCGGCGCGATTTGCGCAGGAACAAAGAGCCCACCATCGGGCGCAAGCCCCTTGAAAATCGTCTCGGCGCTCGTTGCCGAGAGGCCTGTTCGCGTTGAAAGATACGTCATGAATCCTAAACCTTACTTAAAATGGACTACCATTATACCAAAAAAGAGCGACCCGCGTTCGAAACGAACGCGAGCCGTCTTTTCATGCGAATCGGACGATTCGTTAGTTGAGCTCCATGCGGCCGCGACGGCTACGGTTGCGGATACGCGCGCGCTGAGATTTCTTGCGCGCCTTCACGCAGGGCTTCTCGAAGTAACGGTCGTCGCGGAGCTTCTTGATGAGACCCTCCTTGTCGAGGACCTTCTTCAGACGCTTGAGCCCGCGTTCAACGGACTCGCCCTTCTTGAGCTTAAGCACGATTGCCATGGTCACACACCCCCTTTCAGTCTGGCTTTAGGATGTTGACGTTAGGCCTCGGCCGGCGTCGCCTCGGCGGGCTTCTCGGCAGCCGCTTCCGGCGCGTTGACCCACTGCAGGACGCACATCTCCGCCGCGTCGCCACGGCGCGTGCCGAGCTTCACGATGCGGGTATAGCCACCCTTGCGATCCTTCATCGACGGCGCGATCTTGTCGAAGAGCTTCTGGACGGCCTTCGGGTCGAGCAGACGGCTCGCCGCGAGACGGCGCGCCGCGAGGTCGCCCTTCTTGGCGATCGTGACGATCTTATCCGCGTCCTTGCGCGCTTCCTTCGCCTTCGGCAGGGTCGTCTTGATCGACTCCGCGAGGATGAGGTTGGTGACGAGGCTCTTCATGAGCATCTTGCGATGCTCCATGGAGCGCCCGAACTTCTTCATGACTCTCTGATGACGCATTTTCTACACTCCTATTATTTCTTCTCGAGGAGATCCGGGTCAAACTTATAGCCGAGGCTCAGACCCATCTGGACGAGCTTGTCCTTGATCTCCGTCAGGGACTTCTTACCAAAGTTGCGATACTTCAGCATGTCGGCTTCCGTCTTCGCGGCGAGTTCGCCGACGGTCGAGATGTTCGCATTGTTGAGGCAGTTCGCCGCACGGACCGAAAGTTCAATCTCGTTGACGGACATATTAAGAAGCTTTTTGAGCTTCTCGCGCTCGTTGACGACGTTGGACTTGTTGTCATCGAACTCGAGGGTCTCCGGACCCGCATAATCGACGAAGACGTCGAGATGCTTGCGGAGAACCGCGCCAGCCGTCTTCACGGCCGTCTCGGGATCGATGCGACCATCGGTCCAGACATCGAGAATGAGTTTCTCGTAGTCCGTGCGCTGACCCACGCGCGTGTTCTCCACGAGGAAGTTGACACGCGTCACAGGCGAGAAGATCGAGTCAATCGCAATCTTGCCGATTTCCTGATCAGGCTTCTTGTTCGCATCGGCGAGGCAGAAGCCGCGACCCGTCTTGACTTCGCACTCCATTTCAATCGAGCCATCGACATCAAGCGTGCAGATTTCCTGCTTCGGGTTGAGCACCTCAACGTTATTCGCCTTGGCGAAAGCCTCAGCATAAACGGTGCAGGGACCCGTCGCCTTGAGCGTGATGACCGCGGGTTCGCGCGAGGGCGTCTTCACGAGCACGCGCTTCAGGTTGAGGATGATGTCGGTGACATCTTCCGTGCAACCCTTGATCGTCGAGAACTCGTGGCTCACCCCCCGAATCTTGACGGACGTAATGGCCGCCCCCTCAATCGAGCTCAGAAGAACTCGGCGGAGGGAGTTGCCGATCGTCCGCGCATACCCGATCTCGAAAGGCTCCGCGGTGAAACGTGTGTAGGTCGCGGTCTGGGTAGACGCGTTGACTTCAACGTTATGCGGCATTTCGAACGGGCTCAAACGGATAGGCATATTTTACCCCTTTACTGAAAGGTTGACAATAGTATCGCTTAGCGCGAGTAAAGTTCGACGATGGCCTGCTCGTCAACGATCGGAGCAATCTGCTCGCGCGTCGGAACGGCGAGGATCTCCGCACGAAGCGTGGCCTTGTCGAAACTCATCCACACGGGGAGCTGAGCACCCGTAGCGGCCTCGACCGAATTTTGCGCAAACGTCTTCGAACCCGCTGCGTCCTTGACGGTGACAACGTCGCCGACCTTGAGGACGTTCGAGGGAACCGCCGCCTTGCGACCATTCACGAGGATGTGCCCGTGGAGAACGAACTGACGCGCCGCACGACGGCTCGGCGCGAGGCCGAGACGGTAGACGATGTTGTCAAGACGCATCTCGAGAAGCTGCAGGAGGTTCTCACCCGTCACGCCTTCGCGGCGGTAAGCCTCTTCGAAGAAGCGGTGGAACTGGAGCTCGCCCATGCCATACTGGCGACGGAGCGACTGCTTCTGACGAAGCTGGCTGCCGTATTCCGACATCTTCTTCATGCGGCGACCGACATGCATACCGGGCGCGCCCGTCCCCTGCTCAATGGGGCACTTCTGCATATAGCAACGCGCACCCTTCAGGAACAACTTCTGCCCCTCGCGGCGGCACTGACGACAAACAGGACCTGTATAACGACCCATGATTAGACCCTCCTGCGCTTGCGAGCGCGGCAACCATTGTGCGGAACCGGCGTGGTGTCGGTGATCTGCGTGACGCGAATGCCCGCGGCCTGAATCGCACGAACCGCGCTCTCGCGGCCGGCGCCAGCACCCTGCATCCTCACCTCGCACTCATGCATACCCTTGGCAACCGCGACACGCGCCGCGTCCTGGGCAACCATCGTCGCCGCGAACGCCGTCGACTTGCGCGAGCCCTTGAAGCCCGCCTTGCCCGCGGAGCTCCAGCTGATCACGCCACCGCGCGCATCCGCGATCGAGACCTGCGTGTTGTTAAACGTCGAGCGGATGAACGCGATTCCGGCCGGAATCGACTTGCCCGACTTCTTCG
>CAVHJW010000079.1:0-6740 GCA_963636335.1 bacterium | reverse complement strand
GACTGTTGAGTGGAAGGTGCCGGAGGCGAGGCGCGTCACGATTTCGTCGCCCGCCTTTACATCGCAGACCTCGCGGACAAGCGTGCCATCGGCGCGCGTCGTCAGCGAATAACCGCGCTCGAGGACACCGTAGGGCGAATACGCCTTGAGCCGCGCCTCGGCCTTTTCAACACGCGCCACGAGTGCTTGATGGCGAAGACGGATGGAGGGAATAAGCCGCTCTCCGAGGCGCGTCAATCTGAGGCGCGCGGCCGCTTCGGCATTGACAAGCGCAGAAGCGAGTGTCGCGCCAAGATGGTCGAGTCGCTGGGCGTAAAATTCGCCACGCTGTGACAAGGCGCGGTTGAGACGCGTGAGTGCGTCGGTGAGTTTTTCGCGCACCTCCGCAAGAACGGGCACCGCCATCTCGGCCGCGATGGACGGCGTCCCCGCGCGGCGGTCAGCAGCGAAGTCAGAGAGTGTAAAGTCCGTCTCGTGCCCGACCGCGCTGATCGTCGGGATACGCGAGGCGGCGAGCGTCCTCACAAGGCACTCGTCATTAAAGCAGAAGAGATCCTCAAACGAGCCACCACCCCGCGCAAGAATGAGGAGATCCGCCTTCCAGTCGGCGCAGTCATTGAAATAGCGGATGCCCGCAGTGAGCGTCGCGGCCGCGCCCTCACCTTGAACGAGACTTGGGTAAAGACGAATCTCAAGTGCGGGAAAGCGGCGCGTGAGGACGGTGCACATATCGTGAATGACCGCCCCCGCTTCACTCGTCACAACGGCGATGCGACGTGGCATCACGGGGAGCGGACGCTTCTTCGCGGCATCAAAAAGCCCCTCCGCCTCAAGTTTCGCCTTCAGCGCGAGATACTGCCGCATCAAATCGCCCTCGCCCGCGAGACGCGCCGAGAGGATGACGAGTTGGTAGTTTCCTCGTGGCGGATAAACCGTCGCGTTCGCGCGAACTCGAATTTTCGCACCGTCTTGAATGCGCGAGGCATCCGCACACCGCTCAAAGGCAGACTTGAACATGACGGCCGAAATCTGCGCCTCCGCATCCTTCAGCGTGAAGTAGCAATGACCCGATGGATAGCGGCGAAACCCGCTCACCTCGCCCTCAACCGTGATGCGCGAAAAACGCCCCTCAAAATACGCCTTAAACTCCTGCGTGAGCGACGTGACGGAGTAAACGACAGCCTTTTCGCCTTCCGTCTCAGCCATGTGACACCACGCGCTTTCTGCTTCGACTGTTGGCGTGAATGCCGACCGAGAGAATCGTCCCAACAGCGAACGCGGCACTCACGAGGTTCGTTCCGCCATAACTGAAGAACGGGAGCGCCATCCCCTTCATCGGTAACGCTTCGCAAACGACGCCGATATTGAAGAAGGCGGGAAAAACAAGAATGAACGACATGCCGATGACGAGCAGACGACCAAATGCATCCTCGGCCTTGATGGCGACATAGACCGAAAGGCCGAAGAGGACAAGAAAGAGAACGATGACAGCGATTGAAAACCAGAGCCCACCTTCTTCGGCACCGATGGCGAAAATCATATCGGTATGCGCCTCGGGCAGGTAGAGGTGCTTTTGCATAGACTGGCCGATGCCAACGCCATTGATGCCGCCGCGCCCAATGGCCGCGAGCGCCATATTGCCTTGATGCGCGGCGTTTTTCGCGGCCGTGTCAAGCACCACACTGGCATTTGCGTCATCAACGAACCACGCCTTAATGCGCGCCATGCGGTTGGCATTCGTGAGAACCCTAACGGCACCAAGCGCGCCGCCTATCGACGCAAAGAGGAGAATGTGGAGAATGCGCACACCCGCGACGAAGGCGAGAAGCATCCACGTAAGCCCCATGACAAACGTTGAGCCGAAGTCTGGCTCAACTATGACAAGCACGGCAAGGGCACCCATAAGAACACAGGGCATAAGCGCGCCGCGCAAAAAAAGCTCAACACGGTAGCCCGCCTTATCAAACCAGACCGCAAGAACAATAACGAGCACCAACTTGGCGAGCTCGCCAGGCTGAAGATTGAAAAACACGCACGAGATCCAACGCGACGAGCCATTGATTTTTCGACCGATGTGTGGTTCAAAGACGAGCGCGAGCAAGACCAGAACAATCAGATAGGCAAGGCACGCGAGGCTTGGGTGGTCGCGGTAGATATGATAATCAATATACGCCGCCACCACCGCAATCAAAATCCCCGCGACCGCGTAGATAGCCTGCCGCACAACGAAGTAGTTCGCGTCGTGATGGAGGCGCGTGCCGTTCGCCACACTGGCGCTCGACAAAACGAAGAGGCCCAGCGCCGCGAGAATCGCGACAACCAGGCCCAGCACGACGAGAGGCGTCTTACGCACGCAACCGTCTCTTACTGCGCATCCGCCGGTATTTTGATCACCTGACCGGGCGTCAACTGCGCGTCCTCAGGCATATTGTTGAGCTCACGAATGACGGCGGCACTCACGCCCGAGCGGATGGAGACACCCGTCAGATCGTCGCCCTCCTGAACCGTGTAAGTCATCGTCGTTGCATCCGCCTCGGGCGCGGCGGGCGTCTCATCAATCGGCGCGGCCGGCGTCACGGTGGCGGCCGGCGTCGGCTCAGAAGTCGGCGCAACCGTCGGCTCCGAAGCGGGCGCGACCGGCGTCTCATCGGCCTTCGTCTCTTCCTTCACAGGCTCAGCCTTCTTCTCAACCTTCTTCTCGGCCTTCGGCGCAGCCTTGGCGGTCTTCTTCTCGGCCTTCGCAGGCGCAGCCTTGGCCGCCTGGGCCGGAACCTTCAACTTCTGGCCGACCTTAATCGCGTTTGACGAAAGGCCGTTCAGCTTCTTGAGCTGACGAATGTTGATGCCGTGACCATAAGCAATCGCGCCGAGCGTGTCACCCGACTTGACGACGTATTCCTTCGTCTCGCCCGTGTAATCCGCATTCGCGGCGGCCGCCTTCTTGGCTTTTGCCTGCGTCGTCGGATCCTTCTGCTCACCCACATCAACCTTGCCCGGGAGCTTCAGCTTCTGGCCGATGCGAACCGTGTCACCCTTCATGTTGTTGAGGCTCTTAATCGCGGCAATCGTGATATTGAACTTCTTCGAAATCTTCGCGAGATAGTCACCGCGCTGGACAATGTAGATCGTGTACTCAGGCTCGGTCGACTTCGTCTCTGCCGCAGTCTTCTCATCGGCCTTTTTCTCCGCCTTCTTCTCAGACTTCTTCTCGGCCTTCGACTGAACGACGACGCATGCGCAGTCCGACGCGCCACACGCGCACGGCGTCTCGTGCTTCGTCCCCTTCGGGCACGTGCACGTCGTCTCCTCCGTTTCGATCGATGCCGCATTCTCGGCGTTCTGCGAGACGCTCTTCGCCTCATTCTGCGACGAGGTCATCGGCTTGTAATTCTGATCCTTGCAACCTGCGAGTGCCGCGACGGCGGCCACGGTGATCACTGTAACGAGCTTGTTCATTCTTGTATTCCTTTATTGACGAGGGTCGCGAAGAAATCTCCTCGCTCTCCAAAACTTTTAAACTGATCAAAACTTGCCGTCCCGGGCGAAAGCAGAACCGTCTCGCCGTCAACGGCTTCACGCAAAATCGTCTCGACCGCCCTCTCCATCGTTCCCACGACTTCGCAGTCAACGAACGCGCTCCAGACCGAGCGAAACAACTCCGCGCTATCTCCTATAAGATACACTTTTCTGACCCATTTTGTCAAGGACGGAACGACGGAACGTGGGTCGTCGCCCTTGCCGAGGCCGCCCGCAATGAGACGAACAGAACGCGCTTTCGTGGCCGCCATCTCAACACCCGCCCGAAGCGCGGCAAGCGAGGTGGCCTTTGAGTCGTCGATAAAAACAACGCCACGATGTTTGGCCACACGATTCATACGATGCGGAAGCGGCTTAAAGGCCTGAAACGCGGCGCGAATCTGACCGTCCGAAAGCCCCGCCACGCGCAAGAGGCCAACGGCCGCCGCGCCATTTTCGCGCAAGACCTCATTATCAAAATAAGAGCCTTCGAGAAGCGCGGCATCGAGGAGGACGTCCGCGCCAACGACCGTCCGCGTCGCAAAGGAAAGAAGTTTCCGCTTGAGCGCATGATACACTTCAACGGAGCCATGTCGATCCAGATGATCCTCTTGCAAGTTGAGAATGGTTGCCGCCTCAAACGTATCACACGGAAGAAGCGTCGTCTCCATCATAAAACTGGACACTTCAACGACCGCCCATTGAACCGCGCCCGAGAGAGCCACCTCCGTCACAGGAAGACCAAAGTTTCCGCACGCCACAGCCGACACACCCGTCGCGACAAGTGCGTCTGCAACGAGTTTGACAACACTCGACTTTCCCTTTGAGCCCGTCACCGCCAGAAGACGAACGCCCTGAGCCTTCAACGTCTCGCACCCGAGTTGAAGTTCACTCTTAAGCGGAATCCCTCGCGCGCGCGCGGCCACAATCCACGGGTGCGAGAGCGCAAGACCTGGCGAGACGACGGCAAACGCGAAAGGCGCGCCGTCCGCGGCCGGGAACGCATCGCCCTTATCAAGCGCGACGACATCCATTCCCTTTGAGAGAAGGAGCGCGCGCGCCGCCTTTCCACTTCGGCCAAGCCCGAGAACAAGCGCACGCATCATGGGGTCACGCGCTCCGTCGCATCCGCCCAATAGCGAACGTAATCAATCGAAAAAACGGCGGGCAAGTCATTCACCTCAGGTTCGCCCACCCAGTCGTACATGATTTCGCAATCAAGCGTCACATGCATCGGCCGGTGAAAAACATCGTTCGCGCGCGCGAAGACCTCGCGCCCATCCACATACCAAACGAGCCGCTCCTTCGTCCAGAGAAAGCCATAAACGTGGAAGTCATCAAAGAAGTCAAAGTCAACGCGTGTCTTCTTCGCACGATCTGGAAGTTTCACCACACCCCCATTCACGATCCCCTCCAAATACGGCGTCCGAAGGCGATGAACGGTCGTGTAATACGTCCTCGTGCAGTCCGATGCCTTGCGTGGGTCGGCCTTACCGAAGATCTCAAAGATGTCAATTTCATCTGAGAAATCGCCGGGGCGAAACTTCTTCTTGGGTTCATCCGAGAGCGGATCGTAGAGCCAAAAGGCATTGCACACGGCCGCCTTCATTGACTTCGCACGGCACTCGTAATAGCCGTAAAAACTTTTCTCGCGCCGCCGCACGTAGGCGGTTGCATACGTCGTGAAACCGCGCCGTACATTCTCAACCGTCTTCTCGTCATCGCGCAGAAGCCGCGCCGTGAGACGGAGGCACCCATTTGAAACGGCGACGTTGTCACGCGAGAAGAGAAAGCCCGATGAGCGGCCTTGGAAGGAGGCCACCCAATCCGTCCAGACGCGCGCATCAAGCGCCTCGCCCTCAAACTCATCCGAGAATGAGGGCGCGGCGAGCGTCAGCGCGAGAAGGAGCGAGGCGATCACGAAAGCGCCGCCTCAATGACGCCCACCGCCTCCGTCGGCGGGACAATCTTCGTCTGCGTCTTGTCATCCGCGCGGCGTTTCACTTCAACACCGCCGTTCGCAAGGCCCTTCGCGCCCACGACAACGCGCACGGGGAAGCCGATCAAGTCGGCATCCTTGAACTTCACGCCCGGACGCTCGGCGCGGTCGTCGACGATTACATCAAGACCCTTCGCCTCAAGCGCGGTCTCAAGGTCATCCGCGACCTTCGTCACATCTGCGTTCTCGGGGTCGAGGTTCTCAATGACGACCTGATACGGCGCGACGGCCGCTGGCCAAATGATGCCATTCGCATCGTGGCACTGCTCAACGACTGCCTGCAACGTGCGCGAGACACCAATGCCATAGCACCCCATCACGAGAGTTGTATCCTTCAACTCGGCGTTCTTCACCGTCGCCTTGAAAGCATCCGTGTACTTCGTGCCGAGCTTGAAGACGTGACCAACCTCAATGCCGCGCTTGATGATAAGTTTCTGGCCGCAGTGTGGGCAGATGTCGCCATCGCGAACGATGACGAGGTCGGCGTAGCCAGCAATCTTACAATCGCGGTCAAAGTCAACATCGTTCAAATCGACTTCCTCAGGCTGGTTGCCGCCCGTGATCATCCCCTTCGCACCCTTCAAGTCGAGGTCCGCGTAAATCGCGACATCCTCGGCCGGCTTCACAGGACCCGCATACCCGATAGGCGCGCCCGTCACACGGCGAACCGTATCAAAGTCGGCGAGCGCGAACGTCTTTGCGCCGACAAGATGCTTCGCCTTGACCTCGTTGAGGTCGCGGTCGCCACGCACGCAGAAAAGAACGGGCTTGCCGTCCGCCACATAGACGAGCGTCTTCACCATCTTCGTTGCGGGCACGCCGAAGAATTTGACCATGTCCTCAATCGTCTTCGCGGGCGTCGGCGTCGGGAAGCACGGGCCGCACGGCGCGAACGTTGTCTCTTCAATCTTGCGCTCGGCCTTCTCGAGATTTGCCGCATAGCCGCAGCCCTCGCAAAACGCGATGCCATCCTCACCCGAGTCCGCGAGAACATGGAACTCGTGCGAGAACTTGCCTCCAATATCGCCCGTGTCCGCCTCAACAGGATACGCCTTAAGACCGCAACGGGCGAAGACGCGCTTGTAGGCCTCGAACATCGCCTGATAACTCGCGTCCGCCGCCTCCAACGAGAGATCGAACGAATAGGCGTCCTTCATCAAGAACTCTTTTGAGCGCATGAGGCCGAAGCGCGGACGAATCTCGTCACGGAACTTCCACTGAATCT
>CAVHJW010000078.1:0-6834 GCA_963636335.1 bacterium | reverse complement strand
AGCACGCGCGGAGAATGATGCCTTTTAAGTACGCGCCTTCGGGGAAGGTGAGCGAGACGGGATGATCAAAGGCCGCCTGCGTTCGCGTGACAATTTGGAAGGCGCGCGCGGCATCGTGCGCGGCCTCAAAGAGAATGCGCTCAAAGAAGGCACCCTCCATCGCACCCGAACACGAAAATGTCGCAAGCACGCCATTCGGGCGCAAAAGTTTCATCGCAAGAAGATTGATGTCCTTGTAGCCGCGCGCCGCACGAATAAGTTGCCCCTTCGTCGCGGCGAATTTTGGCGGATCGAGAACAATAAGGTCAAACGTTCGCCCCGCGTCACGACACGTGCGCAAAAACTTAAAGACATCCGCCTCTTCGTAAACCATCGTCGTCTCAGACGGCACCGTCTGAAGCGTCTCGTTGCGCCGCGCGAGCGCAAGCGCCTCGGCCGAGACATCCACTTGCGTGACGCTCTTCGCCCCCGCCGCGCGTGCGAAAAGGCCAAAGCCGCCCGTGTAGCAGAAACAGTTGAGGACGTCCGCGCCCTGCGCAAAGAGCGCGACGCTTCGCCGCGCCTCACGTTGATCAAGGTAGAAGCCGGTCTTATGCCCTTTGCGAACATCCACAAGAAAACGACAAGGACCCTCTTCAATGAGAATCTCCTCTGGTGGCGGCGTGCCCGCGAGAACCTCAAACGCCGCGCCATCACGCGCGATCGGCAGCCCGTCACGCGCGCGCGAGTCGTTGTCGAGCCGCGCACTCACGCCATGCGCCGCGCCGACGGACGCCATAAGCGCCTCGGCGATCACGAACCGCGCCGCATCCGCGCCGACGCACGTCAACTGACAAACGATGTGGCCGTCATAACGATCAGCCACAACGCCCGGCAGCGCGTCCGACTCGGCATTGATGAGGCGAAGCGCATTCGTTCGTGAGATGGCGCCGAACGCATCACGACGGCGCACGGCCTCCTCAACGCGGCGCGCGAGAAGCTCATGAAGATTGGGCTCGTCAGATCCAAATGACAACATGCGGATGCGGATTTGCGAGGCGGGCGAATACCAACCAAAACCAAGCGTCGCTCCACGCGCCTCGCACACGCGGACGAATGCGCCGGCCTCGACGCCCGCCTCACCCGAGGCGATCGCGCCCGAGAAAATCCACGGATGACCTTTTAGAACACTTTTCTCGCGCCCCGCTTTAAGAACAATTGACTGCATCGCTGTTCAAACCCTTTTTAGTAGAAAACCTTCCAAAGAAAAAGCCCACGCGCAGGAGCCGTCTCAACGCGCGCCGTACGCGGCGGATGCTTATCAAGAAGTTCCTTCACCGCCTCGGGCTTCTCGTTTCCCTTGCCAACGGAAATAAGAAAGCCGACCATGGAGCGCACCTGCTTGTAGAGGAAGCCGTCACCGCGCACGATGAACGTGTAGCGAGGCCCGACGCGCTTCACCTCAAATGAGAAGATATTCCGCACCGTCGTCTCCAACACGCGATTCGGATTGGCCGCAAACGAGAGAAAGTCATGCTCGCCCACGAAGAACGCAGCCGCCTTTTGCATCGCCGCAAGGTCAAGAGGCCGATGACAGAACGTCCAGTAAGGCGCGAGATGCGGCGGCAAAATATCCGCTTGATAAAGTTGGTAGCGATACTCCTTGCCCTTCGCAGAAAGGCGGGCATCAAAATCGTCTTTCGCATAGGCCGCCTTCAAGACGCGCACGGCCTCGGGGAGGCGTGCGTTCATCGCGCGCACGAGATTCTTGGTCGGGATGGGCTTCGTGAGAGTAAAATGCGCCACGAACCCCTTCGCATGAACGCCCGCATCCGTGCGCGATGAACCAAAAACACGCACAGGGCCGCCCTCAAGGTAGGCGAGAACGTCCTCGACAATCTGCTGAATGCCAACCGCATTTTCTTGGAACTGCCAGCCCGAATACGCCGTCCCATCGTAGGCGATGACCGTTCGATATTTGCGTTTTTCGTTCATCTTCTTTCCCCACGCAAAAATCAGAGACCCACAACCTCGGCTTCCAAGCGGACGCCCGTCTTAAAGAAGACGGCCTCCTTCATGAGACAAGCGAGCGCGAGAACATCCGAGGGTGTCGCGCCCGCGCCGCGCACAATGACATTCGCATGCCGCGCCCAAACATACGCACCGCCGACGCGAAGGTCTTTCGCGCCCGCTTCCTCTAAAAGCCGCCCTGCAAAATCATTCGGCGGATTTTTAAAGACGCTTCCAAAGGTGCCCGCGGGGAATGGCGCGCGCTTCGCACGATAGAGAGATGCCTCTTGTTCCCCATCTTCGCGATTTTCCGCGCCCACGCTTTTAAGTCTCACATCTTGGATCTCGCCCGTAATGGCACTCGTGCGATAACCAAAGCCACAGTCCTTCGCCGCAATCCACGCACCATCAACTTTCACCGCCTCAAGAACTTCTGAGAACGAATGGCCGAACGCGCCCGCGTTCATCTTGACCCAGCCGCCAACCGTTCCGGGAATGCCCGCCATCCATGGGCAAAGCGCGGGATGCGCCTTCACGATCTCCGCACCCGATCGCCCCGCAGGTCCCATTGTCTTCACATAGTCAATGGAAAGATTGAGATCACTCTTCCAGAGGTTTGTCCCCGCGCCAACAAAAATGCGGCGACGCGCAAACGACTCACCACGCGCTCGGCGCGCGAGGTCATCCTTCACTTTGGGAAGAAGACGAACGATGTCGCCCGCGCCGAGAAGAAGCGTCAAATCCCCTTCCGTCGCGGCGTTTCGTGCGTGCTCCCACGCCTCATCGCAACTTCGCGCCAAAAGAAGATGCGGCGCTTCCGTCGCCCAGGCCGCGCGCAAGGCCGCATAGAGACTTGCAATCGTGCCGCCCGCCATAGGCGACTCGAATGCCGCGTAAGTGGGGCAAAGAATGACTTCATCCGCGCCCTGGAACGCGACAGGAAAATCATGAAGAAGAGCCTTCGTGCGCGAGAAGCGATGGGGTTGAAAGAGAACCCGAAGTTTCCCCTTTGTCACCGCGCGCGCCATTGAGACCGCGCACGCCATCTCGGTCGGGTGATGCGCATAATCGGTGTAAACGCCCTCGGCAACCTTCTGGAAACGACGATCGGGAAGCTCAGAAACAATGTGCGGGAGCGCGGCCGCAATAGCCTTCACATCGTGACCGCGCCGACGCGCAACCTCGGCCGCCATCAACGCATTCTGGCGATTGTGCGGTGCGAGATTGAGGGCATCAAGACCCAAGGGCGCGGCCAGCGGCGCAAGGGCGGCTGGGTCATCGATGACAGATTGCGCGTTTGCCTTCGCGCGCGCGAAACAAGCGAGATAGTCGTCGCGCGTCTTGAAGTGATCGGGGTGGTCGTACTCGCAATTCGTGACAACAAGCATCGTCGCATGATACTGCGCAAGCGTCCCGTCTGACTCGTCCGCCTCGACAACGAGGGGTGAGGGGCCTTTCTGTGGCGGCGCAGCGCGGCCGACGGGGAAAGCACCCGTCTCGCCACCAATCGCCCACGAAACATTCTCGCCGAGCGCCAGAAGAAGGCGCGCAATCCATGTTGAGGTTGTTGTCTTGCCGTGGGAGCCGCAAACAGCAATCGTGTCAGGCGAGTCAGAAACGAGGCGCGCGAGGACATCGCCACGCAGGCGCACGCGATTGCCCGCCGCGAGACGCTCGGGCGCGTCGGGATGGACGGCGGGCGTGACGACGACCTCGTCCGCGCCGTTGACGTGACTCGCATCGTGTCCGATAAAGACTTGAATGCCATTCGCTTCAAGCCACTTCGTGCGCGGCGTCTCGGCGAGGTCGCACCCCGTGACATCGTGCCCGCGCGACTTGAGAAGCACAGCGAGCCCCGCCATGCCCACACCACCGATGCCAACGAAGTGGATTTTCATGACCCCTTCCCGCTACCTCGTCTTCTGGAAGAGCGGCCGCGCGACTTCGTAAAGTTCCTGCTCCTTCTGGAGACGCACAAAGATTCGCTGACGATCGAGGCGGTAGGCCTGAATGAAACTACTCTCCGCAGCCTTCAGCCGACCGAGACGATGTTGAACCTTCGCGAGATCAGCCCACGCATCGGCATCGCGCGGCGAGAGGCGAAGATAACGCGAGAGGGCCTTCTCCTGATCGGCATCAAGCCGCGCTTCGGCGAGAATTTGCGCGGCCACGCGCAGGGCCGTCGCATCGTTGAGACCCGCGATAAGCGTGCGCATCATCTCGGCCGACTCACGTGTACGACCGAGCTCATAGTAGCACTGGGCGAGCGTGAATGTCTCCGCATCGGTCATCGGCGCGGTCTTGTCCATCGCACGGCGTTCAAGGGTCTGCAAGGTCTGGCGCACACGACGAATACGCTCAACATAATTGCGCATCGGCGTTGTGCGACGGTTATTGGGGTCGAGACGATCCGTGTAATTGAGGAGATCCAAGACGATGGTATACTTTTGGAATGGCAAGAGGCATTCCTGCGCATAGCGGAATGTCGCCTCGGGCGAAGCGGGATAGAGGAGGACGGCCTCGCGGAACGCCTGTGCACCCTCGCGGTAGTGACCCTGCTTGATGTAAAGCCCCGCGATTGCCGCACGCAACTTTGAAAAACTCTTCTGCCCCGCGAAGTCGCGACGATACATGGGGTCGTTAAGGAGGCGGCGCATGTACCAATCCCAGAAGTCCTTGTCTTGTGTTGCGCGCTTCGCGTTGTAGGATGTCTTCTCGGCGTTGATCTTCATGATGAGCCCATGCGGCGAGAGATAGGGATACATCCACGGAATGACATACGACTCCTCAACGTAGAAGGCGTGACGCAAGCGGTCATGGTCATGCATCATCTTCGTGAGGATGCCGTTGATCTCCATGACACCGAGCGCCCCCGTGACCTGCACGCGACCATTCATAATTTGCAAGTCGCCGTTCGCGGGGCGGACGCCGCGCTGAACCTCATCCACGTAAATGTTGAACGCGTCCGCCGAGTCCTCCTCGGAAGGAATCCAGATTTCATCCCCGTAGAGGTCGCGTTCAACCGACATATACGTGGAATCGGCGAGCGCGTTCTGCGTGATGAGATAGACATCGGGGCGGAAGATGGCCGAGTAGATCATGTAGGTGGGCACAAATCGACCTGGATCGGTGCCGCCGAAGAAAATCGAGAACGGCTCCATCGCGGGTGGGTAGGTCGGGTCGGGGAGCGGCTCCTCATCTTCAACAAGTTGCTCATTGACGGCCTTCGCGCCCTCGAGTTGATAGGCACCAAACTGCCAACCGAATGTATGGCCGTTCTGCTCAGAGCCACCGAGCTTGAAGGCGACTTCATTGACGCCAAGTTGATATTCGCCGCAGTAGTTGTCCACAATCGGGTAAACGAGCGAGACGACGATGATTACGAGCGCGAGGAGCGCGGGGAAGAAACGTGGCAACTTCTTGTGGCGTGCGAGGGCGATGACGAGCGCGCCCGCGGCAAAGACGAGACCATAGCCGATCCAGAGCGCGAGCATCGCATGCGAAGAGATGAACTTCACCTTCTGGATAAAGCCGTCCTGCAAGTCACCCTTCACATTGGCGAGGCCAATCAAAAGGACGCTCATCAGAAGGAAGCATGCAAGCGCAGGAATCATCCACTGCCAAAACGCCTTGCGATTCTCTTTCTTAACAATCCAATGCCCCGCTGCGAACGGCACGAGCGCAAACGGAATGAGCAGGTCCGTGAACTGAACGCGCACGTCCTCAAAGTAGTTGATGATGACCTCCCCCTTCGGCATCTGGAAGCCAATCGCCTCGTACTGTCCGCGCATGATGGCGTGCTTAAAGCCCTCCCACGTACGCGGATAACCCCAGTTCATCGGCGGGTTGCGCAAGTCGGAAACGATCGGCATGTAGACATAGAACGAAACACCGAGTTGCGCGAAGAACGCCGCACCCGCGACCGAACGACCGTTGGGGAGCGCTAGACAAACGAGCGCGAGGAGAACGAAGTTCCACGCAATCGGCCAACCGAACCACCACGAGCACGGATGCGTGAGACCGTTCATCGCGCCGTGCGCGAGAAGCGTGAAGGCGGCGATGTGAAGCGAGGCGACAGGAATCGCAAAGGCGAGACCCGTACGCATAAAGAGGGTGAGCGCGAAGAGGACGGCCACGAGGAAGACGAACATCAAGGTTGACTTGCCCCACGGGAACGGAATGCCTTGATAGCCCGCGTTCCCCGCGCTCGGTACGGCGGAGGCAACGAGGCAAGCGGCCACGCCAAGGAGGGCGGCGATGACGAGCTCGCGATTAAACTGCGAGGTGACACGCGAAAAAAGATCGGTGGGCGCGTTCTCCGATAAATCGCGCCGAAGAACCGAGAGAGCCGAAGCGAGGACAGAACCCGCGACAAGAGCGGCGATGAACGCGTAACGGCGCGGATCAATAAGCGGCGCGACATCGGCCGTCACACCCTGCCAACTGTTCGGCGAGGTCAGGAGGAACGACGAAAGCAAGAGAACAAGGACGCCCGCGCCACCACCCAAGAGCGCGCATTGAAACGCGAGCGGACGGCGCGAGGCGCGACGCGCGAGAAACGCGGCGACAAGAATCGAACCGACGAGAAGAACGAGACCGATGACGAGGGCCGTTGTTGAGGGCGTCTGCACGACACCCGTAAGACCCGGGTGCTTGTTGATGGCGTCCGACTGCATGAGCGCGTCGGCACGGTAGAGCTGGCCGATCTGGAGAAGCTGCCACGTGAGACCGACGGGAATGAGATAGAGGAAGACGTCGCGGAACATCGCGAGATTCTTCAGCGCGATGATGAGCGCGAGCGGCACAATGGCGAAGAGGAGCACCTGATAGTTCGTGAGACCCAAG
>CAVHJW010000077.1:0-6838 GCA_963636335.1 bacterium | reverse complement strand
TAATAAGAATGGTTATCTACAAATTATACCGAAAAACGAAGATTGCGTCAATGCGCGCGAAAATCAAGGTCGCCCGAAAAGGAATTGTTCGCTCCTATCGGAAGCAGATGCGATTGATGATGGCATCAAAATGTTCCGCGCCTGAGAGAATCTCAATGGCAATGCGCAGGTAGAGGCATTTGACGGGCGTTGTCTCAAAACGTGGGAAGCGAACCGCGTCCTTCTCCGTCGTGACGAGCGCGTCCGCGCCCATATCCGCCGTGCGATTCAGGGCATAGAGGATCTCGGCGGGGAGATAGCGGTGGTGGTCGGCGTAGCGTTCGCACCAGATGACCTTCGCGCCCATCTGGCGGAGCGAGTTCTCAAACCCCTTCGGCGAGGCGATACCCGAAAGGGTGCAAAGCGTCTTGCCCTTCAACCAGTCAAGTGGGAACGATTCGCGGCTCCAAACATCCTTCAAGACCTTCGGCTCGTGGTTACATTCAACAATCGCGGCCTTCGCATTGTAACGACGAACGAGCGCGCGCGCCGCCGAGACATCGCCGCGACACTTCGTCAGAAAGACGATGTCAGCCCGCTTCAGGTGACGCGCTGGCTCGCGCAAGATGCCACGCGGCAGCATATTGCCATTCCCGACAGGGTTTGTTGAGTCAACAAGGACGACTTCAACCGAGTGCCGAAGTTTCTGATACTGGAAGCCGTCATCGAGAATGAGCGTATCGCAGCCAAGACGCTTGACGGCGTAGCGACCCGCCTTCACGCGGTTGCGATCAACAACAACCGCAACGCCAGGCAGGTTGGACGCAAGCATGTAGGGCTCATCGCCGCCCGTCTCCGAGTCAAGCAGAATGCGCCGACCGTCCGAAACGACGAGCGGGGGGGTGACGACACCTGTCAGGAGTCGCTTTAAAAAAGGCGCCTCCTTGCGCCGATAGCCACGCGAAAGAATCGCGACCTTGCGCCCCTTCGCGGCGAGCGTGCGCGCGAAAAGTTCCGTAACAGGCGTCTTGCCGGTGCCGCCCGCCGTGACATTGCCGATTGAGATAACCTGCGTGCCGAGCGGATAGCGGCGGAGAAGCCCGATGTGATAGAGAAAGTAACGGAATGAAACGACCGCCGCGAAGATGACGCTCAACGCCTTCAAGAAGGCTAAAAGGACATTCACGCCCGTGTCATGCCCCTTGTCCGCGCCCTCCTCCTGAATGAGCTTTACGAGCGCGCTCTCAAGGCGTTCAACGCCGCTCGGACGAGCCTTGCGCATTTTCCTAGTGCGCCATGAAGGGATTGCCCGCCTGCGAGCCGAACGCGCGCAAGTAGATGTAGAAGCCGAAATTCCAATCGTCGTCGTACGTGTAGCCGTCAATGCGCCGGCATTCGTTTTCGTATTCAACGAGGAAGCGGAAGCCGAGACAATCCGTCAAGAAGTCAAACCACGCGCCGACGCTATCAAGTTCGTTCTCGTCAAGATCCCAACGGACATAAGGCGAAAAGGCGAACCAATCAACAGGCTGATATTCAAGCCCCGCGCGCGCCGTGTGAAGCATCAAGAAATTGAAGAAGTCTTCGCCCTCAGGGTTCGCCTGTGGCGCAGACGAGAAGTCCCAATGGCGCATATCGCGGAGCACGTAGGCGAAATCGTAGCTGAGCGTCTTGGAGAGGCGATGCGACCACGCGAGGTCGCCAAACGAGACGCGGTTGCGATCAGGATCGTACTCCGCGCGCGCCTGAAGACGCATATCATCGTCGGGCGTCCAGCGAAGGCGTGCGCCTGGCGAGGCGTAGATGCCGCGCGTTCCGTAGTTCTTGCGGCCGAGTTTCGCGAGCTTGTGCGCATCGTAGTCGCCAAAGCGTGCATCGCCGTCAAAGTCGGTCGCGCCGAACGAGAATGCCGCATAGACATCAAAATCAAGAATCTCTTTCAGATTCCCCTTCTCGTCGGGCGTACTCCACGACTGACGGAAGCCCGGCGTGAGACCATAATACGAATACGGCAGGTTGCGCGCACGCCCCGCGAACTGATCCTCCCACGCGAGAGAGGCATCGAGGTTATCAAGGACGAGCGGGCGGTTATCCCCATCGCGCCCCGCATAGCAGACCTCCTGAACGAGCAAGTCGAGATACGGTTCAACCGTGTGCGCAAGCGAGTCGCCAATCCAGCCCGTGCCGCGCGCGGCGAACGTGACGCCACCCTCAAAGGTCGAGCGATACATCGCATCCGCGCCCTTCGTCACGCCCTGCCCCGAATAGTTGCTCTCGCCACTTTCGGACCAATATGTCCCGCGATAGCCGAGGCGGGGCACAACCGCGAGGACATCGCCCGCCGTCCTCAACGGCGCACTGAGGCGGTGATAAGTGTCAAGACGGAAGGTCTCGTAATCACACCAAAGCCCCGGGTTTGAACCAAAGACAGAACGGCGACCGCTTCCGTATTCCGCAAAGCGACGGTCCAGCCAACCGATGCGGTTCTGTGTCTCATAAACAAAAGGCGTTGAGAAAACGGGCGTCGGGTTGAGATCAAAATAAATTTCAGGCAGACGCTCTGTTGCCAGATAAAAGTCGTTGAGCCGCCCCGATGCCTCAACACCGAACGACCACGCACGCTCGTTGTGCTCCCAAATCGCCGCGCTGTTCTCGTACGAGGCCCACTGGCTACGGATTTCAAAAAAGCCCTTGCGAATAAAGTCGTGGCGGAAGTCTGAGTCAGAGTAGCGCATGGCACGAACAACAAGATGATCGCGCTCGGTCGCCTCCCAGCGGTGCGTCAACGTGAAGCCATAACGCTGATCTGGAATCGTTGAGCCCCAGTTCGCATCATGTGTGCGCCCCGACGAATCGTCATCCGTCACATCTTTGTCCCATGCATAATAGGCGCGAAGATTTCCCGTACCGAAGTTGCCGAGGTTCCAGGCCAAACGCTCGCCGAGCGCAAAGCCGCGCTTCGTGCGCATATCAAAGTCCGTTCCGCCCTTGAGCCACCACGTATCCTCGCCATGCGCGTCATCCCCCAAAAGGTGGTAATTATAGCGCGTCAAAAGGAATGCGCCCCAGCCGCCTATATAGCCCGGCATCCACGCAAATCCACACGACGTATCAAGCGGATAATAAAGGTAGGGCAAATAAAAAATAGGAATCTCCCAAAAATGAAGCCACGCATCACGCACGATGACATGGTCGCCTGGAACATACTCGACCTCGCCTGTCACATTCCAGTGCGTCTCGCCAACATCGTTCGTGCACGTCGTCACGCACGTCTCGCGTGAAAGCGAAACGCGACCTTCTGCATCGCGCGCGAGATTCTCGCCACGCAGGGTGAGAACGCCCGCCTTCGCCTCAACATGCCCCGTCGCGCGCGCGGCCTTCGTCACATTGTCAACGGCGACCTGATCGGCCTTAAAGGTGAGGCGCTCCTGGGGGGCGCGGTACGATTCGGCGTGCTCCGCCTCCGCGCCAAACGACGCGAGAGCGAAAAGGCCAATGACAAGGAGAAGAGAGGTCTTCATCATGACTGCGAGTAGAGAATCTGCGAAGTGGCCGCGTCCTGAATGACGAATGACTCGGGATGGCGGTGAAGTTCCGAGACGAAGGTTAGGCGCGTATCAAAGTCCTTCTGGAACTGCGCAAGAACCTGACTATCTTCGGTGCGCAGACGCTGCATGACTTGCGGCGCGATGATAATCTTCGGCTCAAAGGGTTTCTTCGCGGCCTCCGCCTTCTTGAGCAGGCTCGTCAAGGCGCGCTGAATATCCACTGAGATGGCCATTGGCGAGCGCACCCAGCCGCGACCTTGACAGTAGGGGCAGGTGGACGTGTGCTGCGAAAGAATTGACGAATCTTGACGCTGGCGCGACATCTCAAGGAGGCCGAGTTCCGAAATGTCGAGGACGTTTGTCCGAGCGCGATCGCGCCGGAGGCATTCCTTCAAGCGGCGAACGACCTCGCGCTGATGTTTGCGCGACTTCATGTCAATGAGATCGAGCACAACGAGCCCGCCGATATTTCGGAGACGTAGCTGGCGCGCGACCTCTTCGACGGCCTCCAGATTCACCTCGCGAATCGCGTCCTCCTGACTGCCCGAGCCCTTGTAGTGGCCCGTGTTGACGTCAACAGCGATGAGGGCCTCGGTCTCATCAATAACGAGATAGCCGCCGGATTTGAGCAACACCTTGCGTGCGAAGGCGTCGGAGAGTTGACGCTCAATGCCGTAGTGCGCGAAAATGCCAGACTGACCATCATACCGGCGAATCTTCGCCTTCGCACGGCGCGAAATCTGCCCCGCCAAGTTCCGCATCGCCTGATAACTCTTCTCGTCATCGATGACAATTGCGTCCACGTCCTCGGTCAACCAGTCGCGCACGACGCGCTCGCAAAGATCTGGCTCTTGAAAGATGCAGCAAGGTGTGCGCAGGTTCTTTGTGTTCGCCTGCATTTCGTTCCACACGGCGAGGAGATTGCGAAGATCGCGCGCGAACGCCCGTGCCGACGCGCCCGCGCCGACCGTGCGCACGACAAGCCCCACGTTGTCAGGCAGTGGCAACTTGTCAAGAATCTTCTTGAGGCGCTTGCGCTCGGGGCCGTCTGAAATCTTCTTTGAGACGCCGCGAATCTTCTCGCCCGGCATCATGACAAGGTAGCGCCCAGGGATAGAAAGGCTCGCCGTCACGCGCGGGCCCTTTGTTGAAATCGGACCCTTCGTCACCTGCACGATAATTTCAGACCCTGGCGGGTAGCGCTTGGCGATCTCCTCGTCCGAGAGGCGGCTCGCCTTGCGCCCTCCGCGCCGCTCGGGTCGCTCCTCGACATCATCCAGAATCGTGTCGGCGTCGTTCGCCATATCCCAGTAGTGGAGAAAGGCGTTCTTATCAAGACCGATGTTGACGAAAGCGGCCTGCAAATCATTTTGCAGATTCTGAATGCGCCCCTTGAAGACGGAACCGACGAGGCGCTCCTCCTCGGGACGCTCAACCATAAACTCCTCAAGACGGCCGTTTTCGGTGACGGCCACGCGCGTCTGGAGCCTTTCCACGTTGATGATGATCTCGCGCTTCATCTTTGAGCGCTTGAGCCAGTTCAAGATTCCCATTTCAAAAAAGACCTTTCATGATGTCAACAACACGACGCGCCCGAAGGCGCAGAACTTCGCTCTGCCTCGCGGCGCGTCATGCCCATGCGATTCCAGCCTCTCAAACGAGGCGGGGACCTTTTCAGCCCTCGCTCTCAAACGCCGGGCGCTTGCCCTTGTACCACCAGTACATGATCGGTGTCGCAATGAAGACAGACGAGAACGTACCGGCGATAATGCCGATAAGCATAATGAGCGCGAAGTCGAAGATCGAGCCGTCGCCGAAGGCAAAGAGCGCGAAGACGGCGAAGAGCGTCGTCGCCGACGTGATGACCGTGCGCGAGAGGCAGTTGTTGATGGCCGCGTTGCAGAGGTCGTGGAACGACAGCTTCCGATCGTGGTGCAGCAGTTCGCGGATGCGGTCAAAGACGACGACCGTGTCGTTCACCGAGTAGCCGATAATCGTCAAAATCGCCGTGATGACAATGAGCGAGACCTGACGACCGCAGAGTGAGAAGAGGCCGAGCGAGATGAGGGCATCGTGCGCGAGCGCGAGCACCGCGCCAAGACCGAAGCCGAACTGGAAGCGGAAGCCCACGTAGAGGAGAATCGCGATAAGCGAGAAGACGATGGCATACGTGCCGCTCTTCTTCAAGTCCGCGCCGACCATTGAGCCGACCTCATCGACGGACGCCGCCGTAAATTGCGCATCGGGGAATGCCGTCTGAAGAAGCTTGGTCACGTGCGCGCCGACGTCCTTATTCTCAAGCGCCGCGCCCTTCACCGTCTCAGCCGTCTCACCCGTCTTGACGAGAAGCGTTGCATCGCCGACACCTTCCTGATACTGGATGACGGCCGCGTTATCGAAGGCGTCAAGCGTCTTGCGGATTGCCGCCGTGTCAGGCTTCGCGTCCTGATTCAAATTGTAGACGATCGACGTGCCACCTGTCAGGTCAACGGAAAGGACCGATGCCTTGTTCGTCGCGAGGCGAACGGCGAAAATGGCCATCGTGATGATAACGAGACCGAACGCGCACGGCACCGTGAACTTCTGCGCCTTCATGAAGTTAAACTTCGGGTTCTTGAAGAAGCTCAGCATCTTGAACGGCTTCGTGCGATTCGGATCGACGCAGTGGTCGAAGACGAGGCGCGTGACAACAACGGCCGTGAACATCGAAACAACGACGCCCGCCGTGAGCATAATCGCGAAGCCACGCACGGGACCCGTGCCGACCGCAAAGAGGATGATGCCCGTGATAATTGTCGTCAAGTTCGAGTCAAAGATGGCCGTGAAGGCGCGGCCATAGCCATTCTTAATCGCCGTGCCTGCGTTGTGACCCGCTTGGAACTCCTCGCGAATGCGCTCGAAGATGAGGACGTTCGCGTCAACGGCCATACCGAGCGAGAGGACGAGACCCGCAATACCCGGCATCGTGAGAACGGGGAGCTGCATTGAACCGCCGCCACCCATCGAGGGGTCGTGCGCGAAGACGCCGAGCACGTTTGCGCAGATGACGAGTGCCGTCGGCAGAAGCGCGATGTCAAGAAAGAGCGCGATATCCGCAACGAGACCCGAGCGCCAGTAATAGAAGAACATAAAGATGGCCACGAGCGCGAAGCCGAGACCCGCCGCCCACTGCGCCGCCGCAATCGCGTCGTCACCCACCGTCGGAGCGACCGTCGTCTCGGCGAGAATCTTCATCGGCGCGGGCAGCGCACCCGCGTTGAGTTCATTGGCGAGCTTCTGCGCCTCAGCCGCCGTGAAGTGACCCGTGATCT
>CAVHJW010000076.1:0-6973 GCA_963636335.1 bacterium | reverse complement strand
TCAACAAGCGCGTCCTCGAGAACCTGACGCGCACGGGCGCGTTCTCGACGCTCGAACCGAACCGCGCGAAGCTGTTCAACAACATCGAATATGCGCTCAAGAAGGCGCAGCAGCGCGCGAAGGAGAAGGCGAGCGCGCAAATGAGCTTCTTTGACGCGATGGCGTGCGATGAAAAGACGGCCTCGGACGCAGAACTCGCGACCTTCCCGCCCTTCGCGCCCGCCGAAGATCTCAAGAACGAGCGCGACCTCCTGGGTGTTTACATCTCAGGGAATCCCCTTTCATCTTGCCAGTCGCTCATCCGCGAGACCTCGTGCGCGATTTTGTATGAGAACGTGAAAGGCGAAAAAAAGCCTGTCGAGCGCGCCATCCCCTTCTCGCTCCAATACTTGAAGAAGAAAGACGAGCCCGAAGAAGAAGACACGGCGAATGCAACCGTTGAAGAGGCGACGAACGAGACAGAGGGCGCGGCCACGGACGAGAATGAAGAGACGCAAGTGCAGACCGAGACGCACTCGCCTCTTGACGAACTTCTCCTTAAGAGCGCGGATGACGACTGGCAACTCCGCCGCCTCGCGCAAAGCCACCTGCGCGGCGTGGGCACCGTCCCGTGGAGCGACAAGGAAGCCTTTAAGAAAGCCTTGCAAGGTGAGCGTGCGAAGATGAAGCGACGCTTTGAGAAGAAGGAACTCAATAGTCTTCTCCTCAAGCGGCTTGACGTGCGCGTTGTCGCCATTCTCTCATCGTGCTCCGTCCGTCTGCCGAAGGCACGCGCCGACGGCTCGGTCGGTGAAAAGTGGGCCATCCTCGGTCTTGACGACGGCACGGGCTTCGCGGAGGCCATGTGCTACGCGCAGGCATGGAAAGCATCAAACGGCGAGAAAGGCGTTATTGAACAGGCCAAGGACGAACTCGTTCTCGTCTGCGGCGAGGTTGCCCACCGCGCGACATACGCGAAAGAAGATGTTCAGCGCGCGAACCCACAACTCGGCGATGTCGCATTCACCGTCAAAGAGGTCTATCCCCTTTCCACGGCGATGCCGGGCGTTTCAAAGGCTCTACACATCAAACTTCGCTACGATGACAGCACCCTGAAAGAGAAAGTCGCTGCGATTCGCGCGACGCTCGTGCAAAATCCTGGCCCCTTAAGCGTCCACCTCGCGCTCCACTATCCGTCGGGGCGCATCGTCGAAATCAATCTGGGTGAAGGCTATCGCGTGGGCGTCACACTCGCCTTCTTGTCAGCGCTTGAGAAGGTCGTTCCTCAACGCGACATCTCGTTCAAGCCCAACACAAATGTCTCTTTCATGTCAAAGGAATCGTGATGAACACAGCGGAATCTGAAAACTGGTACGTAAAGACGGAAGACGGCAAAGTCTATGGTCCTGCCAACATCACAACGCTCGTCACGTGGGCGCAAGACGGCCGCATCCAGCCAACAGGCTTCCTCTCGCAAGATCGCCGCAGTTGGACGCCCGCGCAACTCATGGACGCCCTTGAGATGAAGTGGCTCATTGAGCCGCAACCGGGCAAGGTTTTCGGACCCTTTAATCGCGCCTTTGTCAGCCGCCTTTTCAAGGATGGCTCGGCTCAACCCAAGACGAAGGTCTACCGCCTCCACGAATATCCCATTGATGAAGACCCGCCGCCGGTCGTCCGCGAGGTGCGCGTTGAAGTGCCCGTCGAGAAGATCGTCGAAAAGGTCGTCGAAAAAGTCGTCGAAGTGCCCGTTGAAAAAATCGTTGAGAAGATCGTTGAGGTTGAGGTACCCGCGCGCCATGAAATCGTCGTCCCCGAGGTCGTTGAGCCGAGCGGCAGCGAACCGCCCCTCTCCTCGCCAGGCGCGGTCTTCAAGGGGCTTGATCGCGAGCACCTCGCCGCCCTTGAGGCGGCCGCGCAGAAGGAACTCGCCGCCTCGCGCGCGTTCGGACGAATCGGCGGAATCTTTGGGAGGAACAGATCATGAGTCGAAGCATTCTTCTGGGCGTGACGGGTTCGATTGCCGCCTACAAAGCGGCCTCGCTCGTGCGTCTCTTTGTCAAGAACGGCGATCACGTGCGCGTCGTGATGACACCCGCGGCAACACAGTTCGTCGCGCCCCTCACGTTTCAAACGCTCTCAAAGAACCCCGTCGCCGTTGAGGCGTTCGAGAAAGTTCGCGACTGGCGCCCTGAGCACATCGCCCTCGCGGAAGCGGATCTCGCACTCATCGCGCCTGCGACGGCGAATACGCTCGCGAAGATGCGCTTTGGGCTCGCCGACAATCTCCTCCTCGCAACATTCCTCGCAACACGCGCGCCGATTGTTGTCGCACCCGCGATGAACGAGGGCATGTGGCAGAACGCGGCGACGCAGGAGAACCTCGCCGCTCTTCGCGCGCGCGGCATCCGCATCATCACGCCCGCGTGCGGCGAGCTCGCATGCGGTGTCACGGGCACAGGGCGTATGGAAGAACCAGAGCGGATCTTCGAGGCGGTCAAGTCCATCTAAAAAGAGAAGAGAGAACATAAATGAAAATCGTTGACTGCGACTATTTTATCGTCGGCTCGGGCATGGCGGGGCTTATCAGCGCGCTCCACCTTGCCGCCTACGGCAAGGTCACGCTCGTCACCAAGGGGCGCATGAAGGATTGCAACTCCAACTTCGCGCAAGGCGGCATTTGCTGCGTGATGGATCCGAAGGACACCTTCGACAAGCACGCACGCGACACGATGATTGCGGGCGCGTGGCTCGGTAAAAGCGCCGTCGTCCACGCCATCTGCGAGCACGCGCCCGAGGGCATCCACGACCTCATCGACTGCGGCGTCAAGTTCGCCCGCAAGGCCGATGGCACGTGGGATCTCACGCGCGAAGGCGGCCACAGCGAGCGGCGCATTTTCCACGCAGGCGACATCACGGGCGAGAAGTGCGAGGCGGCGATGATTCGCCGTGTGAAGAAAACGGCCGTGGACGTGCGCGAACAAACAATCGTCATCGACCTCATCATGACGCGCCGCCTCGGTCTCAAGGGCGAAAACCGTTGCATCGGCGCCTACGTCCTTGACAAGGAGACGGGCGAAATTTACGCGGTTCGCTCACCCAACACCATTCTCGCGACGGGTGGTTGTGGCAAGGTCTACCTCTACACGTGCAACCCCGATACAGCCACGGGCGACGGCATTGCGCTCGCGTGGCGCGCGGGCGCGAAAATCGAGAACATGGAGTTCATCCAGTTCCACCCGACGTGCCTCTATCACCCGCAGGCGAAACGCTTCCTCATCTCGGAAGCCGTGCGCGGCGAAGGCGCGGAGCTCGTGAACCGCCACGGTCACCCGTTCATGAAAAAATACGACCCCCGCGGGTCGCTCGCACCGCGCGACATCGTGGCGCGCTCAATTGACTCGGAGATGAAGCGCACGGGCGATGATTGCATGTTCCTCGACATTCGCAAAAAAGGCCGCGCCTACCTCAAGAGTCGATTCCCAAACATCTACACGAAGTGTCTTTCGTTCGGCATTGATATGGCGAAGGATCTGATTCCGATTGTCCCGGCCGCCCACTACACATGTGGCGGCATTCAAGCGACAATCGACGGCCAGACATCGATCCCCGGTCTCTCCGCCGTGGGCGAGTGCGCCTCAACAGGGCTCCACGGCGCGAACCGCCTCGCGTCCAACTCGCTCATGGAAGCCCTCGTTTGTGCGCGATTGACGGCGGCGCGGTTAGGACCGCATCCTGAAAAGTTTAAGGGCTCTAAGGGGTCAGGGCACGAGGATCTATCGAAACGACCCGTTATTCCTGACTGGAAAATTGGTAGCGCGGTGCCGCCAGACGAAGCGGTGCTCGTCTCGCACATGTGGGACGAAATTCGCCGTCTCATGTGGGACTATGTCGGCATCGTGCGCACGAACAAACGCCTCGCGCGCGCGGCGCACCGCCTTCGGACACTCCGCCGTGAGATTCACGACTACTACTTCCGCTACCTCGTCACGCCCGATACGCTCGAATTGAGAAATCTCGCCGTCTGCGCGGAATTGATTGTGAAGAGCGCGCAAAAGCGTCACGAATCGCGTGGACTTCACTTTACGCTTGACTACCCGCGCCAACAAAAGCGCGTGCACCAAACGGTGCTTGAGGGCTTTAAGGGCTGATGGTCCCCTCGCTCGACGAGTCGGTTATTGATGCGCCGCTCCTCGCGGCGGCGCGCGACATCGCCTCGCGCGTCCGTGCGGCGGGCGGCCGCGCCCTTCTCGTGGGTGGCGCAGTGCGCGATGCGCTCTTGGGCGGCGTGCGCGTCAAGGACGTGGATCTTGAGGTCTTCGGTCTTAAGCCTGACGCACTCAAGACTCTGCTCGCCGCGCGTTACCCCTTTGAACCTTGTGGCGTCTCATTCGGCGTTCTTAAACTCAAAGGGCTCGATATTGATGTCGCCCTCCCGCGCCGCGAGTCAAAGCGTGGCGAAGGTCACCGCGCCTTCGAGATCTTCTCCGATCCGACACTCTCGGTCGCAGAGGCCGCGCGTCGGCGCGACTTCACAATCAACGCCATCTACTACGATGTGCTCTCGCACACGATTGAAGACCCGTATGACGGCGTCCACGATCTTGAACAACGGCTCCTCCGCCATGTCTCGCCGCAATTCGTTGAAGATCCCCTTCGCGTTCTTCGCGGGATGCAATTCGTCGCGCGCTTCGCCCTTAAACCCGCGTCCGAGACGATCCAAATCTGTCAGGGCATTGGCCTTGAAGGTCTCGCCCCCGAGCGGCTTTTTGACGAGTGGAAAAAGTTTATCCTCAAAGGGCGCGATATGAGCGCGGGGCTTGAGTTCCTCCGCGCCACAACCTGGGTTCGATTCTTCCCAGAACTTATGGCGTTGATTGGTTGCAAGCAAGATCCGCACTGGCATCCCGAGGGCGATGTTTGGGAACACACAAAACTGTGCTGTGACTTCTTTGCCAAGACGCGCATGGGCGTAAGCACCGAAGATCTCATCGTGGGTCTCGCCGTTCTCTGCCACGACTTTGGAAAACCTCAAACGACCGCCTTTGATCCGCGCGCCAAGCGCATTCGGAGCATCGGCCACGACGAGGCGGGCGTTGCGCCCACGAAGTCATTCTTAAAACGGCTCACGAATGAAGAGCAAATCCTCAAAGAAGTGCCCCCGCTCGTCGCCGCGCACATGAAGCCCTTCGCCTTCTGGAAATCACACGCAGGCGATGCGGCGATTCGCCGCCTCGCGCTTAAGGTTGGACGGCTTGATCGCCTCATTCGCGTCTCACGTGCCGATGACGAAGGCCGGCTGGCAACGAGCGTCGCCACATCGGCGCGTGGGCAAGATCTCGACTGGCTCGCCGAAGCCGCACATCGCCTCGCGGTGGCCGATGCCGCACCGAAGCCAATCCTTCAGGGGCGCGACCTTATCGCTATGGGGTTCAAGCCCTCTCCGCAGTTCGGCCTCTGGCTCAAAGAGGCCTTTGATGCGCAACTTGACGGTGCCTTCTCGGATCTCGACGGCGCGCGCGCGTTCTTCCGAAAGCGCCACGTTTAAGATGCGAGGATCATATAAAGGATCGTCCCCGCGACAATAGAGAGCAACGCATTTCGCCGCCAAAGCTGGAGTGCGAGAACAAGCGCACCTGCGAGGTAGGGCGCAAAAGAGCGCCATTCAAGCCCCGAGTAGGAATAGACAACGAGAAGCGCGATGATGATGGGCGAAATGTAACCACCAAACGTCTCAACCCAAGCGGGCAACGTTTTATCGCGACCCGCGAAAAGGATAAACGGCAAAGCACGAAGACCGAAGTTCAACAAGAAACCAACGGCCAAAATGCCGAGCATATAAAAGATCTCGTCCGTCATTTGCGAATCCTTTCGCGAATTTGCTCAATGAGAATGACGAGAAAGAGCGCGGCCATTGTGAACTCCATGCCGTTCGTATAGCGGCGGATCTCACTGACATCAAGGACGTGGCCGAGCAGGACGACGACGAGCGCGCCCGACGTCAGCCCAAGAACCCAGTACGACATATTGAGCGCGGAAAGGACGGTGCAGTAGCGGAGGAAGCGCGCCTCATCGCGATAGGGACAGGCGGCCTCAAGCGCGTAATTCTCGTCCGTGAGCATCAGAATCAAGAAGGCCTTCTTGAAAAGCGGCACGCCGCGCCAACGTGCAAGCATCGTAAAACCGTAGAAGGCGTAGCGAAAGTTGACGGCGAGACCGAGGAGCGCGAACGAGAGAAGCGAGGCGCGGCGCGCAATCTCCGCAACGCCCGCAATTGAGAGTGTCCCCGTGACCCAGAGCGCGCCTGAGAGAAACGCCCAAAGAGGCGAGAGAATAACATTCCCCTTCGCCGCGAGCAGAACACCCGCGACGAAGCCCATCGTTGAGTAGCCCATCAAGACGGGGACAGAATCAATAAACGCGCGACGGAAAATCGCGCGTTTTTGAGTCGTCGAAATGACAAACATCGGTTATTTCTTACCGAAGCACTGCGTCGAGAAATTGAAGAACGGGAAGAACGGCAGAAAGCCCTTCGGGTTCCAGTTCAGCAGACCAATCTGAAGAGCCGACCCCTCGCGCGCAATGTTCACAACGCCGAGCTGGCAGCCGTTGGTCAGCTTCTTCACATTGGTGTAACCGCAAGCGAATTGGCAACCACCGCGCAGGGCATCCAGGCGACCCCAGAGGAGGGAGACTTGCGCGCCATGGATCTCCTTGGCCTCGCTCGCAATGCCGAGCTGGCAACCGTGAATTTCCTTGTTCTTGTCAGGACCGTCAACCCACCAGGACCAACGGCATTCGCCCGCCTGAAGCGAAGCGGCAGAGAGCACGAGAGCGGAAAACAGAATGAGCTTTTTCATGAATGTTTGTTTCCTTGTTTTATTTTCAAGTCTCTCTATTATACCACTTCCGCGCCCGCATTGGCAAGAGACAGAAGAGGCGAGGAGTTTTATCCTCGCCTCTTTCGTTGGAGATCTTACGATCGGCTTACTTA